>JBBFLE010000023.1 GCA_037481695.1 bacterium
CTTGGGCTTCCAGATCAAAGACAGTAGGGTCGTACAGGTTAGTTGACCAGATTATTACCTGATATCAAATGGATATCCCTGTTTGGTCGATGCTAACTTGTAAAGTCCTGTATGAGGTTCTTGTCTGAGCCATGGTTCCTCCCCCTTGTTTTCAAAAGGCCCACTTCTGTTTCCAACCTTAGTTCTCAAGGCCCTGTAAAGGCGGGCTCAGCGGCCAAGGGAGGCCACCCTCGGGGCTTATGTCTGCGAGCCCCTAAGATGGATTAGATGAGACCAACCCTCATGGCTCATCATGGCCAGGGGGCCTCTGGGGTTATGCCCTAGTCATTGTGTAATCATGGTATTCCAAATTCAAGGTAACTTCTCTGCCCTCCAGACGAAATAGGGGTGTGTCTGAGGGGCAAGAAACCTAATTCCGACATGTGGCAGAGCTCTTTGGTGCCACGAGCTCATGGTCAATAATTCGGGCCAACTTGCCCCTTTATCCCTGCACAAGACACAAATCATCTTGCCGGCCTGCCTTATCCTGCCATGCTAATGGATGCGAGGTGGCCAGGCCCAGGCAGGACCAAAGGTTTCCTTGGGCTTTGTGAATCAGGCCCCTGGTGTAGACCAAGCTCGTCTCCAAATACAACTTTGCATCCCAAGGCATCATGGAGGCTACCCCTTATGATGCTTACCAACCCTCTTGGGAATTCCATTACCTGTGCTGAGACAATGGCCTGCAGGTCTGTGGACATGATTGCCCAAGCTCCCCTCATTTCCAAGAAGCTAAACCCATGGGGGTTGCGGATCAGAACATTTCTGTTCACTTCCACAAGGAATTGACCTTTGGGATCGAAGAACCGGCCGGAGACCACGGGAATCCTCCCGCCTGGCTCCAGCCTGTGGGCATGGAAGAAGAAGCCTCCTGATCCCTCCACACGAAACTCTGCCTGGAGCCTTCCGTCCACCATGTAGTTGTGATATGCACTGACAGTTTTAAAGCTATGCATGGGCCACCTCCTCTCGCCCCCTTTGGGTCTCCTCCAAGGTACGGAGCAGTCTGGGCAAGATTTCCTCTATATTTCCTACGATTCCCAAGTCGGCCTGCCTGAAGATTGGAGCATCGGGATTTCTGTCCAGGGCAATTATGAATTGGGAGTTCTGAATCCCTGCGGTGTATTGCAAGGCTCCGGAAGTTCCAAGGCTGATGAGGAGCTTTGGACTTATGGAACGCCCTGTCTGGCCTATCATCCTTTCCTCTGCAAGGATTCCTTTTTTTACCAGGGGCCTTGTACCACCGATCTGCCCTCCCAACAAACGGGCCAGGTGTAAAGACTGCTGGAATCTCTTGGGATCAGCAGCTCCCAATCCCACACTCACCACCAGGGATGCATCTTCCAGTCGGGCCCCATCATCCTGCAATTCCTCTTCATGAAGGAGCTCCACATCCTCTGCCTGGCAGAATTCCCCAGGTTCCAGGTAAATCACCTGAGCAGAAGCGGTTTCGTCATGAGGCCTTTCCTTGAAGACCCCTGGCCTGACCGTGGCCATTTGAGGGCGTGTTTCGGGGGTAATGACTTGTGCCAAGAGCCTTCCCCCAAAGGCTGGCGTAGTCTGCACCAACAAACCGTTGCTTTCATCTATCTCAAGCCCCACGCAATCCGAGCTGAGCCCTGTATGGAGCCTCTTGGCAACTCTAGGGGCAAACTCTCTACCAAAATCGGTCCCACCCACGAGAAAAATGGCGGGTTCATAGAGTCTTATCATGTGGCAAAGGGCTTCTGTGAAGATTCGGCTCCTAAACAAGGCCAACTGAGGTGCTTCCATCACATAGATGGCCTCAGCTCCGTGGGCTATGTATTCCATTACATAGGGAGCAGTATTCCAACCCAGCACTGCTACTGCACACCTGCTAGAGAGCCTCTCTGCCAATTCTCTGGCCTTTGCTATGAGCTCCAAGGTCACCCGGTTTCGCCTATAGTCCCGGTAATCGCCGAAAACCCAGACTTCTGCGCTTTTTGTCTCCATGAGGACTCCTCCGTGGCCCTTCAAAGTTCTGAGCGATCCCTTCCTCCTAAGAACAATTGATCCAAACTTTCAAGATCGAAGATCCAAGCCCCCTGTGCCTTGCGTATCTTTGCTCAATGTGTTCTTACATCCCCAAGTGGTCCCAAGATCTTGGAACAGCCCCCTCTCCAGCAAAGCGCTCTAGGGTAAAACATGGTTTCTGCGCAGAGCTTCCAGGATCACCTCCACGGCTTGGTGAGGCGGCAGGGCAAGGACCTTGCCTTGTCTTCCATGGCTTGGCTCCTTGAGACCTACCAGCACAGTAGCCGATCCCCTTAGCCCAACCTGTTCTGTTTTTAGCCCCAGGTCCCTCAGATTCCACATATGACATTCCTTTGACTGGAAGGCCTTGCCCACTGCTCCCAGGCAGACATCCCTTGGCCTCCTGGGAGCCCTGAGAACGCCCACCACTGCGGGTATTGTGGCCCTTAGCTTTTGAAGGCGCCTGTCCAGCCTCCTGAGCACATAAACATGGTTTTGCTTTATCTCCACTTCCAATGCATAACCCAAGTATGGAAGCCCCAGTTCCTCTGCCACCTGAGGACCTACCTGCCCGGTGTCGCTGTCCGAAGATCTACACCCACAGAGAACCAGGTCAGCCCTGGGCTCTAACCTGTTAAGAGCCGCTGCCAGAGACCTAGAGGTGGCCAATGTGTCACTGCCAGCCAAAGCAGGGTCTGAGATGAGAAAAGCTCGGTCAGCACCCATGGCCAAAGCCTCCATGAGGGATTCCAGGGCTTGGGGGGGACCCATGGACAGAAGCGTTACCCGGCCACCCTTTATCTCCCTCAGTTGCAGGGCAACCTCCAGGGCTTCCAAGTCCTGGGGGTTTATGCGGCCAGGCACACCCCCTCTGTCAATGGCCCACCGACCATTTTCCCATCTTATCTCAGCATGCTCCGGGACATGTTTTAAACATACGGCCATCTCCATGGTTGCAGTCCTCCGCATCAGGCCTCAGGACGGGCAGAACCCCGGGCCGATGAAGACAATGAAAGTTCCCTGTATATCACCATCCGCTGTATTTCCGATGTGCCTTCGTATATTTGGGTGGCTTTGGCGTCCCTCAAGTATCTTTCCACGGCATAGGCCCGGCTGTAACCGTACCCCCCGTGGATCTGCACTGCTTCCAAGGCTGCTCGCACAGCCACCTCACTACTGAAAAGCTTCGCCATGGCAGAGTTCTTGGATGCCCTCTCTGCCGCATCCAAGAGGCGGGCCGCCTTATAGGTCAAGAGTCTTGCCGCTTCTATTTCCACAGCCATCTGGGCCACCTTGGACTGGATCGCCTGGAAGGTAGCTATGGGCTTTCCGAACTGGATCCTCTCACTGGCATAGGAAATGGCCGCATCCAAAGAAGCCTGAGCCAGCCCTAAAGCCTGCGCTGCTATGCCCACACGTCCACCATCCAGAGTGGCCAGGGCTATTTTCAAGCCATCTCCGGGCTGTCCCAATAGATTTTGAAGAGGTACACGGCAACCATCGAAGGAGAGCGAGCAAACGGGGTTTCCCCTCATTCCGCACAGCTCCTCCACCGGACCCCTGGAAAAACCTTCTCTGTGCGACTCCACCATGATGACGCTGGATTCATTGGATCTTCCGGTCATAAATGTCCTTGCAAAAACCAGTGCCAGAGACGCCACACCACCATTGGTCACAAAAACCTTGGTGCCATTCAAGAGCAGACCATCTGCATCCAGCACAGCTGCTGTCTGTATGGCGCCGGCCTCGGAGCCTGCATTGGCCTCGGTAAGGCAAAAGGCTCCGATGGCATCTCCTTTGGCTAATGGACCCAGAAACCTCTCTTTCTGCTCCTGATTGCCAAAGCGCATGAGGGGATTGATAACCACCCCGTTGTGCACGGCCAACAGCAATCCCAAAGCCCCGCAACAGCGTGATATTTCTTCCACCACAATCACCGTCCCAAGCCAGTCCAGCTGCGCTCCCCCAAGCTCATGGCTGACCTGAAGTCCCAAATAGCCCAAAGAACCCATAGCCCTTACAACCTCCCATGGAAACCGTCCGGTGGAATCCATGCGGGCGGCCACCTCGGGGGAAATGTGTTGTGAGCCAAACTGCCTTACCACTCTTTGAACCACCCTGTGTGGCATATCCAGTTCCAGATACATGGGAATCTTATGGCCTCCTGTGCCTTGGATCCGGAATCAAAGCATCTTGAGTTTTTTCTGACCACAAAAAAAAGAGGCCGTGGATTTCTCCCCACGGCCCTCTAAAAATCAGAAGGCCATGGGGATCACCCATGGCCTTCTGATCTCCTAAGCTTAGAGTCTCAGGCGCATGGGCGTATGTAGCCGCGAATTATTATGTTGCTAATTCGTATCGCGCCACATACGCCCGTTATCATCTGCCTTTGCTCCACCAAAAGCGCATTTTCCAAAAAAATATCAGCGCCAAGTTTTCTTGTCAAGCCCACAGAGCCTGCCCAGAGCATATTGCATCCCTAGGTGGGCAGCAGGCAAGGCTTGTCCTCCCAAAACCCCCTAGCCCAGCCCATTGGAGCCTTCCTTATTCTGAGAAGAGATGATCTAGTTGGTGGGTCCAGCTGATAAAAACTCATCCATAGCTTCTCCCTGGGGTCCATTTCAGGTTTAGACCTGAAAATCACCAAATCTGCCGGGCTTGGGAGTAGCCCTTCCAGGGTGACTCATCTGCCATATGTCCTCGCCAGCCCTGTTCAGATTCAAACCCAGGCCTGATTTCACAATAGAGCAGCAAGGGGTGCTTGGCCATGGATGGATTCACCTCAGGAAGTGTTGAGCTTACCCCTGGGCATCCATGATACCTAAAAGAGCTGGTCAGACTGCCTGCACGATCTGGCCAATAGCTCTGGTCAATCTCTTGGGAATACGGCAATTACCGTGGGCAGTGCCCTGGAAGGAGTGGATCCTTGCGTTTGCACTTCAGACAAGGTTGGATAGCTAAAATTTTCCGTTCGCAAAACAAGCTGAGCCTCCTCGCCCCCATCCATGCTCATGGCCCTCAACACAGAAAAAGGGCTGTCTCGAATAATCTCTGCCAGATCCCAAAGGGTGTATGGCCCTTGGGTTAAAAAAAGAAGCAGATTGCCCCCTGTCTCCTCTGCCAGGATGGTTCTGGCTGCCATATTGGGGGTGCGGCGCACTCTTATGTTTTTCCATCTGTCCAGGAGCATGAAAGATTGGGCCACCTCCAGGTAGCCGTGTGCTTCAGGATCGAATTCCTCTTCGGCCAGATCCAGGATTCGGGCCTTCTGTAGATCCTCTCTCAGAGGTTCTGCCAGAAAAAGCGCCTGGAAGAGCCTGTGGAGCCTGCCTTGAATTTTGTTGCCCCCGCTTACCAAAAGACCCATGTATGAGAAGTCGGGATAATACTGTCCGGCATTGAAAACCGCAAGGGCTTGGCTCTTTTCTATCCAGTCAGACATTCTAAGGGGTTGGGAAACACCTTCCCTGAGAAAGTTTAACACTTTGAATCTGTACCTGTGGGGATCGATTCTCAAGACACATATGTCTGGATTGTTTGTAACTGTCCATCTTATCCATTGAAGCCCGGGCAGGAGTTCTTTGGATTGAATTGTTGGAGATTGGGGGTTGAAAGCACCCACACTGTCTTCTGCCAGAGCCGTGCTGGTGGCCATGACAAAGAGAAATAGGGCCAATCTAATAGGATCACAAAGATAGCAAGGGATCATTTTCCAATTCCGCATGCCACCCTTCCCCAACGCATCATCTATATTGCACGCTACAGAACTCCGAAATGTAGGTCAAGCCCCAGCACCGGTTCCCAGGCAAGGGCCTTCCAGGCAATCACGACCCAAAGCCATCTCGGGTTTTGAGGCCAGATCCCATGGGGCTTGTTGCCCTGGCAAAGAAGGCTTCCCAGGAATCATTGCCAAGGCATGGCTGTGCTGGGTCTCAGTGGAGTTGAGATGGCCAGGAGCCCCTGCCTTGATGAATGCAAGAGAGTTATGATACATAGGGATCCTAGTAAAGTTCTCATGTAGGGGGAAAAAGGTCATGTGGGAGTATACCGAAAAGGTGATGGACCATTTTCGAAATCCTAGAAACGTGGGTGTAATAGATGATGCCGATGGAGTGGGTGAAGTGGGTTCCATGGCCTGCGGTGATGCCTTGACTTTGTACATAAAGGTCGACCAGCAGGGACGAATAAAGGACGCCAAGTTTCAGACCTTTGGCTGTGCCAGCGCCATAGCTTCATCCTCGGCCCTAACAGAACTCATAAAGGGTAAGACCATAGAGGAGGCCTTAAAGATAACCAACCAGGACATAGCAGATTACCTGGGTGGTCTTCCAGAACAGAAGATGCACTGTTCGGTCATGGGCCGTGAAGCTCTTTTGGCTGCCATTGCCAACTACAAGGGGCAGAGCCGAGAGAGCCTGGCGTCTCCCCTTGTGTGCGAATGCTTCGGGGTCACACAAGAGGAGATAGAGCGTGCAATTCGGGAAAACGGACTCACCACCAGGGAGCAGGTGACCCACTACACCAAGGCAGGGGGCGGTTGCGGCAGTTGCCATGAGCGCATAGAGGAGATATTGGCAAGACTCAAGAAGGAAGTTCCTGTGGTCGCATTGCCTGCCCAGAGAAGACTCACCAACCTCCAGAAGATGCGTTTGGTGGAAGAGACCATAGAGAGGCAGATTCGTCCCGAACTTCAAAAGGATGGCGGTGACATTGAGCTCGTAGACGTGGAGGGGAATCGGGTGATGGTTTCCCTAAGAGGGGTTTGCACCGGGTGTCCAAGTTCCAACATAACCATAAAGGGAATAGAACAAAAACTCAAAGAAATGGTTTCCCAGGATTTGGTGGTGGAGGAGGTGCGCCAATGAAGGTCGTTTACATGGACAACAATGCCACCACCAGGGTAGACCCTTTGGTAGTCCAAGAGATGCTTCCCTTTTTCACAGAAACATATGGGAATCCATCCAGTATGCATTTGGTGGGGGCAAGAGCCCAAAAAGCAGTGGCCCAGGCAAGGGAAAAGGTGGCTCAACTTTTGAATGCACACCCAGATGAGATCGTCTTTACCAGTTGCGGCACAGAGAGTGACAATGCGGCCATAAGAGGGGTCTTGGAGGCCTCACCCGAGAAGCGCCACCTGGTTACCACCCGGGTGGAACACCCAGCGGTTTGGAATCAGATCCCGTACCTGCGTCAAAAGGGTTATCGAGTCACAGAGCTTAGGGTGGATAGAGAAGGCAGGCTGGATCTGGAGCATCTGAAAGCTTCTCTCACCGATGACACTGCCTTGGTGAGCATCATGTTTGCCAACAACGAGACAGGAGTCATTTTCCCTTTGGAGGAGGTGGCCCAGATCGTCAAGGCAAGGGGTATAGTTTTTCACACAGATGCAGTCCAGGCAGTGGGAAAGATTCCTGTGGATCTTTCCAAGCTGCCCGTGGATCTCTTGAGCATGTCAGGCCACAAGATCCACGCCCCCAAAGGTATAGGTGTTCTGTACATAAGACGTGGTACCAAGGTAGCCCCATTCATGATAGGAGGGCACCAAGAGAAAGGGCGTAGAGGCGGCACCGAGAACGTGCCTTACATAGTTGGGCTTGGCAAAGCAGCCGAGATAAGCCAGCAGGAGCTTTCCAAGGAATCCATGAGACTCCAGGGGCTAAGGGACAAGCTGGAGCATGGCATCTTGGAGAGGATCCCCAGAGTGCTGGTCAATGGGAAGGGGGCTGAACGGCTGCCCAACACCTTGAGCTGTTGTTTTGAGTACGTGGAAGGAGAAAGTCTCTTGCTTCTGCTCAGCGACCTGGGGATCTGTGCTTCTTCAGGATCAGCCTGCACTTCAGGATCTCTGGAACCCTCCCATGTTTTGAGGGCCATGGGGATTCCCTATACGGCCGCACACGGCTCCGTGAGGTTCAGCCTGGGTCGTTTCAACACAGAAGAGGAAGTGGATTTCGTCTTGGAGAATCTTCCGGGCATTGTTGAGAGGCTGAGGCAGATCTCTCCATTTTGGGAGAGAAGGGCTGAGGTCTCAAAAGGCTGAGCTTCTATAGCGGATCGGCTTTGCTGCTGTTGTGAAAGGCAGGCGCGGATGGACTCCACCCTCTGGCTAAGAACAAACTCTTTTCCTTTCTTTTCATCACATGACCCCCCCAGGTTATTCGCCCACAGGGGGGCCTCAGGCCACAGGCCAGAGAATACCATGGAAGCTTTCTCTTTGGCCTGGGACATGGGTGTGAAGTACCTGGAAATGGATGTGCATATGAGTCGGGACGGACACGTGGTGGTGATTCACGATGAAACCCTGGATAGGACCACCGACGGCCACGGCTATGTCAAAGAGCACACCATTTCTGAACTGAAAAGATTGGATGCAGGATATTCTTTCCTCCCAGAGAATTCCTGCGAGCCGATTTTTAGAGGCATGGGTTTGCGTATTCCACTTCTGGAAGAGGTGGTTAAGGAGTTCCCCCAGGCCATGTTAAACATTGAGGTGAAGCAGAAAACCCCCCCAATGGAGGATTCTCTTTGGAAAGTACTGTCCCAAAATGGGGCCTTGGAGAGGGTCTTGATTGCCTCAGAGAATGGGGAGTTGCTAAGGCGACTCAGGGCCAGGTTCGGACCCGCTGTGGCCACTGGCATCTCCAGAAAAGAGGCCTTTGCATTTCTTAGGTGGTACCTGACCGGGAAAAGAGGCCATTACCGGCCCCAAGGCCAGGCCCTCCAAATCCCGCAAAAAATAAAAGGTCTTGACTATATAAGCCAGGGATTTATAGATGCTGCTCACCAGCTGGGCCTGGAGGTACACATCTGGACCGTGAATGATTCTTCCAGGATGAAGAAATTTCTCGATATGGGAGCAGACGGTATAATCACCGACTACCCGGAAAGATTTCCCCTAGGAAACCTTTCTGGGTCGCGAAGCCCTCAATTGGATGAGAGAAAGCATCAAGGAGGTCATCATGTATTACGAAGCCTTAATGGATGAAAAAGCCAGAGAGATCCAGCGCGAGGTAAGGAGATTTGTCAAAGAACAGGTCAGCCCTGATTATGTAAGGGCCATGGATCGAGAGGAAATCCTCTATCCTCGTGAATTCGTTCAGAAGCTTGCCTCCTGCGGCCTCTTGGGCCTCAGATTTGAACCTCGCTGGGGAGGCAGGGGGCTGCCATGGACAGCCGAGGTGGTAGCCGAGGAGGAGGTGGGGGTTCTGGGGACTGCCTTGGGATGCGCCTTCGTGATGCCATCCATAGTGGGGGAGGCTCTTCACGTTTTTGGCAGCGAGGAGCAAAAAGAACGATTTCTCAGGCCCATTCTGAAGGCAGAAAAAATAAGCGCGGAAGCCCTGACAGAGCCAAGGGGAGGCTCGGACTTCTTTGGTGCCACCACCAGGGCTGTCCTGGATGGGGATCATTTTGTGGTGAATGGCCAAAAAAGGTTTGTGGTGGGGGCCGCGGAAGCAGACATATTCCTGGTTTACTGCCGCACAAATTTTGATCCCCATGCGCACAAGTACAGCCGTATAAGCGCGCTGATCATAGAAAGGGGACCTGGGCTGGAAGCAGAGTATATCTATGGGTTGATGGGTACCAGGGGAGGCGGTACAGGGAGGCTGGTTTTCAGGGATATGCGGGTGCCCAAAGAGAACCTCATCGGCGGACTTCATGGAGGAGCCATGGTTTTCAACCAGATGATGATCCCCGAGAGACTTACCTCTGCGGCGGCCAGTGTGGGGGGCGCCAGGGCCGCCCTGGAAATAGCAACTCGCTACAGCCATAGGAGGCACGCTTTTGGTCAGCCCATTCGCAACTTCCAGGGTGTGAGCTTCAAGGTGGCCGATGCCATCACCCAGTTGGATGCAGCCAGAGGTCTGGTTTATATGGCAGCTCGTGCCGTGGATGAGAATGCACCTTATGCAAGAAGGCTCGTGAGCGAGGCCAAGAAATTCGCCACAGATGTGGCATGGAACGTGACCAACCAGGCCATGCAGATAATGGGAGGCATAGGCTATACAGATGTCTACCCCGTGGAAAAGATAGTCAGGGACACCAGACTCACCCAGATATGGACCGGCACCAACGAAGTCATGAATCTTCTCATTCAGCATGAGTATTATAGGGAAGTGATAGAGGGTTCTACGGATGCAAGGGACGTGGAGAAAGACGCTTTGAGACAGGATGAGGCAGAAAAATGCTTCACAGATGAGGACATGTGGAGAGTTCACGAGCAAGCAAAGAAATAAGGAGTCAGGAACATGCCCTGTGGTGGACTCGAGCGCCGAGTGCGGCCTTGAGTCTTCATGGGGCCATGGGCGCTGGATTCAAGAGGGATTTTGTGCGCTGATACGGGTATAATTAAGTAGTCGGGATCACGGTAGGCTATGGAACTATTACGGCAAAACATGGGCAGGATCTTGGTTGCCTCCATGTGCTTCTCCATCGTGGGAATCATTATTTTCGGCCTCAATCTTTGGGAAACACTCCGTACACCGACCTCTGTACCAGCTCCTCCACCCAAGTCTGAAAGAAGCAAGAAAATCCTTGAACTACCCTCTTTGAAATCCAAGGAACAGTATGATCTTATAGCCAGGAGAAATATCTTCTCCATGGGAGATGCTCCCAAGAAGGCTCCTGCTCCAGAGGCGCCCAAGGCTCCGGTGGAGACTGCTTTGAACCTGAAATTGAAGGGCACAGTTGTCTCCCCAGGAGGCCTGGCTTTGGCAATGATCGAGGATCCGACTCAACGAAGAGAGGATCTCTACATAGTGGGTGACAAGCTCCAGGATGCCCAGATCGTGAGGATTCTACCCAACCAGGTGATCTTGCAAAGATCTGGCAGGGAAGAAACACTAAGCCTTTTTTCAGAAACAACCTCCAAGGGAGGGCTTAAGCCTGTTCAGGGGCAACCCCAGGCTCCCTCCTCCAAGCCCACCTCACCCCCCCAGGCACGGGCCCCAGGAGGTCCGGCTCCTGAGGCTTCCTCGCCCAAGGGGGGACAGCAGCAGGCTGTACAGGCTCTCATGGCCAAGCTTCGTTTAAAGCCTCATTTTGCTGATGGAAAACCATCGGGGTTTGTAGTGGGGGATGTCCCCATGGGGAGTGTGTTCCAGGCTGCGGGGCTCAAGGTGGGTGACATAGTAGTGGGCATCAACGACGAGGAGGTTCGGACTCCCAACCAATTGCTCAAGGCCTACAAAGAGGTCTCCCAGGCAGGAGAACTATGGTTAGAGGTTTTAAGGGATGGCCAAGAGGAGACCATCGAGGTTGACATAGAGACCATCCTCTCCCAGAAATGAGGGACCAGGATGTATCTGTCTTTCTTCGGACTCAGCGAGCAGCCTTTCAACCTCACTCCAGACCCCAAATTCTTTTTCATGAGTGAAAGCCACAGGAGCGCTTTCAACCACCTGCTTTTCGGCATCCATGAACGAAAAGGGTTCATGGAGGTGGTGGGAGGGGTTGGAACAGGCAAGACAACCTTGTGCAGGGCCCTGCTGTCCCAACTAGGAAATGAAGTTGCCACAGCCTTGATCTTGAATCCCTTTCTTTCGGAAAAGGAGCTTCTCAGGTGCATAAACCTGGAGTTCGGTCTGGATGGGTCGGGTCGCAGCCGCAATCAGTTTCTGCAACAGCTGAATCATTTTCTTCTTGACAGGGCAGCAAAGGGTGGGAATGCCTGCGTGATATTGGACGAGTGCCAGCACCTGGATGCCTCGGTCTTGGAACAGATCCGTATGCTTTCAAATCTAGAAACCAGCAAAGAGAAGCTGATTCAGATGGTGCTTGTGGGGCAGCCTGAGTTTCATCAAAGGCTTGGCTCTGAGAAACTGAAGGCTCTTAATGAGAGGATTGAGGTTCGATGCTTTCTGGAGCCTTTGAGCGCTCAAGATACCGCAGCCTACATAAAACACAGGTTGAGAGTTGCCGGTGCGTCCAAGGAAACACTCTTCACGGATTCGGCTTTGGATGTTGTTTATCAATACGCCAGAGGAAATCCCAGAAGGACCAACGCCGTTTGCGACCGCGCCATGTTGCTGGCTTATGCCAGGGGAAGCAACAGGATCCACAAAGGTCACGTCAGGGCAGCCATCAGGGAGGTTTCCTGGACAAAGGAAGGGGTATCCCGGGTTTCTTCTTGGTCTGGATCACGCATGGGGATGATGGCCGCTTATACTTTTCTTACTTTGGCTGGGGTTACAGCAGGGTGGATGGGGGGACGAATTCTGCTTAATCCCACCATGGTTGAGAAGGCAGATATGCAGCAGAAGGATTCTGCTGAGACACATATGGAATCATCCACCCAGGAACCGGTATGGATTCAAGGGGTGGCCATGGACGCCGTTGCGGTTTATCGGCGTCTTGGCGGCATGGCCGGTCTGGCACTGCCTGAGTCTGGCGAGAACATGGAGGAATTGGCCAGAAGGGCTGGTTGGGAACCGGTCAGATTGATCGTGAACTATGAGAACTTGCTTCGTTTCAAGAGGGCCTGCATCTTAGAAACCAGAGTAACAGGCCAGGCATCCATCATGGGAGCCCAATGGGCTGTCTTGAGAGGGATTTCGGAGATGGGGGTCTGGCTGCAATATGGGGAATCGGCTCTGAGGTTCCTTCCCAGGTGGGAACTGGAGGCTCAGTGGTCGGGGGCGGTTTGGGTGTGGATTCCAGCCGGCAACTTTTATCAAAGACTAAGACCCGGGATTCGAGGTGCCAAGGTGGAGTGGCTCCAGTCTGCCCTTGGAAAGCTGGGGCATTGGGAAGGCGAGCCCACGGGTTCCTATGACAGGTCCACCCGCAGAGCCGTGGCCGAGTTCCAGAAGGCCAATGGTTTGGCCGCGGACGGGAGAGCAGGCCCGCGTACCATTGCCATGCTTTTACAGCTTTTGGGTGAGGAGGTATCTTGAGCGCCATACAGGAAGCCCTCGAACGAGTAAGAAAAGAAAGGCAGGACTCTCCAGGAAATGATCTCTCCTGGGTGGAGGTGGCTGCCACAGGCCCCAGGGAAAGATCCACCAGGCCGCGCCTGAAGCAGAGCCTTGGAATACTGGTTCTGGCAGGGGCTGCCGTGGGGATGATACTGTCCCAGGTCTCTTGGACCGCCCTAGAGAAATCCATTGGCGGGATTGGGAGCTGGAAACAGCACGACACTTCCGGCTTTCAAAAGGGGGAGCAAGACACTCAGCAAGGGGAAAAGCCCATGGAGCCCATAACAAATGCGACCTCATGGGAACATGGGCATCTTCAAGCCACATCAAGAGAATCTGCTGCGCATTCACAAGAGAGTATTCAGAAGGCCGTGGCTGAGGCAAAAATGTTGCAAAAAAATGGGGACTCCCAAGGGGCCCAGAGAGTGCTTCTGAGCGTACTTGAAAAGGAGCCAGAATCAGTGGAGGTCTTGGTGGAATTGGCAGGTCTATACATGAGGGACTCTGTTGATTTTCAAAGAGCCATTGCCCTTTATGAGAGGGCTCTCCAGAGAAGCGCCCAACGCGCCTCTATCTGGGTAAATCTGGGAGTGGCTTATATGAGGATCGGGGATCCAAGAAAAGCTCAAGAGAAAATTTCTCGGGCTTTGCAGCTTGATCCATCAATGTTAGAGGCTCACTACAACATGGCTTGCGCTTTGGCCCTGCAGGGCAAAGATCAGGAGGCAGCTGTTTTTCTGCAAAGGGCTGCCTCCATGGATTCGCGAGTGATGGGATGGGCCAGCCAGGACCCTGATCTGCAATCCCTCAAGGATGTCTTGGTTCAAACCATTCACCATTAACGCGCATCATCCTGGGGTTATTTGAGACAATGGCCGCCTGCTCCTGAAGCTTGATGGCGCAGCGCCCAGGGTCTCTGATCCTGCTGAATGACCCGGGTTAGTGTGTCATCCATTGTCCCAAATCCTGCCATCTCTCATTTTAATGAGCCTGTGCACAAAGGGTGAGTCGCAAACTATGGGATCGTGGCTGGCTATGATTATGGTCTTGCCTTCTTCTTGGAGAGCCGCCATGTTTTTCATGAATTCCTGGGAAAGAATAGAGTCCAGGTGTGCCGTGGGTTCATCGGCTATGATGATGGGGGGATCATTTATCAAGGCCCTGGCTATGGCCACCCTTTGGGCTTCTCCACCTGAAAGCCATTCCACCTTCTGGTCTGCCTTTCCCTGGATGCCGAATCTGGCCAGAAGCTGGCTGGCCTTTTTGCGCATCTCAGACCATCTTAGGCCCAATGGGTGTGCTGGCAGCATGACATTTTGCATGGCCGTGAGTCCCTGTATTAGAGAGACCTGCTGAAACATGAATCCGAAGGTCTTCCTTCTGAGCTCTGTTAGGAAGCGTTCAGGCAAACTGGTTATTTCCGTGCCCTGCAGCCATATGCGGCCCGAAGTGGGACGCGCCATGCAGCCAATCAAACTCAGCAGTGTTGTCTTTCCTGAGCCGCTGGGCCCCTTGAATACCGTTATGAAATTCTCCTGCAGGGAAATGCTGACATCTTCCAATGCCACGGTCTCATTGGGTTTTCCTTGATGAAACACTTTTCCCACTTTCAGGAGTTGGATCAAGCCTGTCCTCTCATCACCCTGTCAGGATCCATGGTAGCAGCTTTCCAGCAGGGAGTTATTGTCACCAAGGTGTAGGGTACCACGGTGAAAAAGAACAAAACCGCAAGGTCTCCAGCTCTAAGGGATGGATACAAGGGGAAACTCGGGTACAGAACTGACCATCCTTTTAGAGCAGGTGCCATAAGGATCCATGAAAAATGGAAAATGTGAAAGTAAGCTGCAATGGCTCCCAAAAGAAAAGCCGAGAAGGAGATGACCAGTCCTTCAAGACCCTTGAGAAGCATCACATCCCCGGTTTCCCATCCAATGGCCTTCAGGATGCCGATTTCCCGCTTCTCATCGGCGCTCAAGCCTGTGGCCTTGTCCCAAGCAAGTATAAAAAAGGCCAACAGTGCACCAACCAGTAGAAGCAGGGCCATGCCACCTCGCCAATCAAAAAGGGCTCGGTAGGTTCGCAGTATCTCCTCTCTTAGAATGGGCCTAGTATCTGGCAATAGTTGCGTGATTTTTTCGGCCACCGTGGCTCTTTCTCTGGGGTTTCTAACGGTTACTGCCAGATCTGTTGCGAAACCCTCTGGAAAACCAAAAAGATTCTTGAAATCACCTTGCTCCATGATAATCAAATCAGATGTCAACAGCTCCGAGTCCGAGGGGAAGAGTTCCTTTATTCCCAGGGTCATAAAGCCACCCCTGTAGGATCTAAAGGTCAGGCTCTGCTGGTCCTTTGCGGCGAAACATCTCATAACACCCCGACCCACCAATATCCGGCCTGGCTCAGGACCGTGCCCCGGCAACATGGGAACCATTATTGTGTAATTGGCTCCGCTTCCGGGGTCATAGTAATAGCCCCAAATCCGGCCATAGACCTCTTTGACTCCCCGGATCCCCTTTATTTGCCCCATGTATTCCAAAGGAATGAGTTCATGGCGTCCTGCGGTCATTCTTTGGACCAGGACCTCCGGGCTGTCTTGCAGCAATTTTTCGGCCTGGGCCTGCATGGCTCTGGCAAAAAGAAGCACTGAAGCCACCCAGAAGACCACCAAGGCATACACCAAAAAGAGTGCCAGGTTCTTGAACTTTCTCCTTCTTAAGGAAAACAGGGCAAAGTCCAAGAGGTTCAGCTGCCTGCGTAACCAGCGCCACATTTCCACCTCACCTTTGAGCCCTGCCAGGAGCTAAGAAGATGCCTGAAGCAACTCGGGAAGATGAGGTCTTGGGTCCCGAGGTACTCATTCCTTCTGAATCATCCCTCTGAGGATCCTCATGGGAATCAAATGGAAGCACTGGGATCAATGGGCTCCAAAGTGGTTTTTGAAAATGGGGCGGGGGCAATATTAAAGACCCTGATGGGAAATGATCCAAGGCTCCTGGATGATCCTGAAAAGCCGAGTGCATGTCGGCTACAGAGGGGTGCCTGGTGTAGCGAGCTTCTGTAAAGAGGCACAAATCCGTGAGTCCATAAGCAATTACTAGGTTTCTCATCCTTTGTACAAATTTTTCTTGGGCTGGCTTGTCACGAGATGCCTGAACCCCTATTATCGTTAGCCCCATGAGTCCAAGAGCCACTAACAGCAGGAAGGCTGTGGATGGTCTCATGAGCTGTTCAATCCAACTCTTTGATGACTTGAGGGGTAACCTGCTCGAATCTCAATATGAGTTTCCCGCTGTGATCCCTCATGAACTCTTTGGCATCCTCCTCTTTTAGAAAAGGTATCAATTCCCTTCCCATTGGGCCCAAAACATCACTTCCCATGACATAGAAAGCTTCCATTGCATTTATTGGCTCAAGGCTGTAATAATCGGTAACGTAGATCTCATGCAGTTGTTTCCTGCCCAAGCCCTGGACATATTTTTCCGGCTGATTCAGGAACTTAAACATGTCTTTTGCGCCGTCGAAAAAAAAGCTTTTTCCATCCTTGGACTTGATCAGTGCTATCCATTCGGGATATTTGCTGACAAACATGCCGCAGACCGGACACTTGTCTTTGGCAGATGGCTTGGCGGGAGAATCTGCCTTGGAGGGAGTGATCATCAAGAAAAATCCTATTGCCAAAAAGATAAATGATTTCATCTTCCCGCCTTTGTCCATAGAAATCCGGATCCACTGGAATTTGACGATACCAGCCAGAGCTTTTAGATTTGCACCTTTTTTGATCATAACCTTCACAAACCAATGAGGCAAGAAGCTACAAAGATCAAACCGGGCTTGAACTTTGGTCAAATTTTCCTTTTCTCCAGGCGTTCTCCCTGGGATGAAAGCCGCCAGTGCTGCTGGGGATGGTTCAATTCCTTTTTCTGGTTCAGGGCCCTGGGGGATCTCAGATGGTGGAACAAGGTGTGTTTGGGCACAAAGCAGTTTACCTAAAGATATCACAAAGTTCTAATCTACACACTCGCCTTCGATACTGCAGGCTAGGAGTGATCGGCTCAAAGGACACAGAGTTTTTGAGCCATGAAGGCTTTACCCAGCAGCTTGATTTAGTAGGGGCATGAAACCTCAACTTGGAAAGCATCTACAACCCTGGTATTATTCCCTAAAGCATACCTGGATTTGGAACGCGGTTTTGAAAACTTGCGCCAAAGGCAATATTGATGCGAACAAGGCGGCCTTTGGCAGGCCGGTCCATGGGACCTGATGGGATCGTGGACTTTGTCTCTGGGAGTCTGCCCTGAGAAGGGTAGGCTTTGGGGCTCAGGTCATGACACATCCGATTCATGGGGCTTTTTTCCAATGGATAGGGTATCATCCTTTAGGGTTGCGTGGGGGATGTTTTCTTGTAACTGACAGGAGCCTGGCTTTTTCAGGGAGAAGCTTGGGGCATTTCAAAGGGTTTGAATCTGGCAGTAAACGGGAGGCATAGGTGAAGCATAGATTGCTGGTTCCAGGTACATTTGTCAGCGCTTTGCTTCTTGGGATTTTGATTGTGCCATACAGCGACAGCCTGGCGGCTAGGCTTGTTGAGGAGGGGCAAAAGCCTGCAACAGAGGCGGCTTCGCAAAAGCAGGAGGCTCCGGCCCGCTCAACTCCCTCCAGGAGGCCTGTGCCCAAGAGCCAGAGCCTTCCAATTCAACAGCCCTCCCAGGGCTCCTCAGATCAGAAACCGGATACTGCCATCAACCCAGATCAGCCCAAGCGACCGGGCAGCTCAGACCGTATCACCATAAATTTCGACAATGCTGATCTGCGCACGGTCATCAAGTTCATCAGCGAGCTCACGGGTAAGAATTTCGTGGTGGATGATAAGGTAAAAGGCACTGTGACCATAATATCTCCTACAGACATAACGGTGGATGAGGCATATCAGGTTTTCCTGTCTGTACTGGAAATGAAAGGGTTCACGGTCGTGAAAGCCGGGAGGGTTTTAAAAGTCGTGCCATCTGCCGAGGCCAGGTACAGGGACATAGAAACCTTGAGGGTGGAGGAATCCATCCGGGTTGGCAGGGAAGACCGGATGATAACACAACTCATACCGCTTCGGCACGCCAGTGCCAATGACCTCAGAGGGCTGCTTACCCCCTTGGTATCCAAGGAGAGCCAGATAGTGGCTTACCAGCCCACCAACACCCTGATAATAACTGACTATGCTTCCAATATTCGCAGGCTTCAGTCTCTTATCAGGGAGATGGATGTAGAGTCCACAGACGAAAAAATAACGGTTCATCAGCTCAAGTACGCCTCTGCACAGACGCTAGCCACAGAGTTGCTTTCTCTCATGGACAGAGGTGCTCAGCGCACCGGCACCACGGCGCGCCCCGTGGCCCCCAAGCCGGCCACTCAACCAGCTCCACCGGGGACCAGAGCGCCCAGCCCAGCCCAGCCTGTCCAAACCGCCCCAGCAGAGGAAACCGCAGCCCTGAGTGCTTCCAAGCTCGTGCCTGACGAGAGAACCAACTCTCTCATAATCATTGCCAGCGAAGCCGAGACTCGAAAGATCCTGGAGCTCGTGGAAAAGCTTGACGTGCCCTTGCCCCCTGGGAGAAAAAAGATCCACGTCTATTATCTGGAGAACGCCAAGGCCGAGGAGGTGCTCCAGGTGCTCTCCCAGCTTTCGGGCAGGGGTGGGGCTGGTGTAGGTTATGGGACCTCATCGGGTTTGGGGACCAGCAGGGCCGGACTGGGAAGCACAACAGGGATCGGTTCTTCGGGCTTGGGTGGCTTGGGCTCCACCAGTGGCTTGTCCCAAACCACAGGTTTGGGAAGCAGTGGCCTGGGAACGGGCCGCCTGAGCGGGCTGGGGACAGCAGGCCCAGGGATCTTTTCTTCGGGCATAGAGAGAGGGGCTAGGGCCGCCATATTGGGGGAGGACGTGGTGGTAGTGGCTGATAAAGCCACCAATGCCATAATAGTGATGGCTCCTCCTGAAGATTATGAGACAGTAAAAGAACTCATAAGCAAACTGGATGTTTGGCGTCCCCAGGTACTTGTGGAGGCCCTCATTGCAGAGGTTTCCCTGACCAAGACCAAGAGCCTGGGTGTGGAATGGCGCCTTGCCGAAAGAGTGGATAGTTCTGGCAGGGAGACAGGCATTCAAACAGGAACGGGGCCTGCTAATCTGGATTTTTCCACTGCCGCTCAATTTCTTTTCGGGGTCTTCAAAGGGCCCATTACCATAGCCGGTCAGGAGTTTACAAACTTGAGGGCGGTGCTGAGGGCCTTTCAAAGGGCGGAGGACGTGAACATCCTGTCCACGCCACACATATTGACCTTAAACAATGAGGAAGCCGAGATAGTGGTGGCTCAGAACATCCCATTTCTCAAGTCCCAAACAGGCACTGCAGAGAGCACCACTCCCGGCACCACGACTCCCACAACAGCGGTTCTCCAGACCTTCGAGTTCAAAGATGTGGGCATTATCCTCAGAATCACTCCCCAAATTAGCAAGGGCAAGTTCGTGAGACTGAATATTTTCCAGGAGGTCTCGGATGTGGGAGCACAACAGGTGCTCACCACAACCCCCACTACTTTTAAGAGACAAGCCAAGACAGTGGTGGTAGTGGAGAACGGTCAGACCGTGGTCATAGGAGGTTTGATCCAGGACAGCCAGAGGCAGTCCACCTCAGGAGTGCCCTGCCTTGGTAGTATTCCACTGCTGGGCAATCTTTTCAGGACTCAGTCCGTAGGGCCCCAGGAAAAGAGAAATCTTCTGATTTTCATCACTCCACACATAGTGAACACCCCTGAGGACATGGCCGGGATTACCGAACAAAAGAAAAAAGAGAGGGATAAAGACGCCATCCAATTCCAGGAGTGGAGGGGCGAGGATTTTGAGGAAACCCTAGATATGATCCTCAGATAACCTTTTGCAGCTTGTAGAGAAAAAACAAGGTTAAAGCCAATGGCTATGGAAGCGAGACAACATCCTGAGCGTCCAGTTGGAGCTGCAGAATCAAATATTGCCAAGCTGGGACAATCGGGCAGCAGGAGCTCGGCCCTGCTCGGTGCATTGCGGGAGCAGGGAATAGTCCTGGAACAGAGTCTGGATCAGGAGTTGCAAAGTTTGATGGAAAAGGACGAGTGGGCCCTGGGGGAAGCCCTAGTGGCCAGGGGTTTGGTCTTGAGAGAGGATCTGACCAAAGCCTGGGCTGTTTTGATGGATCTTCCTTTTTGGCCGGTCTTGGAGGTGCAGGGGATAGATGGCCAGATGTTATCACAGATACCCATTCATTTTGCCCGGAAACACATGATCGTGCCTGTTAAAATGGTGGATCATGAGATCTGGGTGGCCATGGCTGATCCGTTGGCTCTGGAAGTTCTGGATGACCTTAGAATAAAAACCGGCTGGAACATCAAGCCGGTCTTAAGCTTGGCCTCAGAGATCTCCAGGACCATAAATCGGATCTACCATGAATCTGGAGACACAGCCGAGCAGGTCCTGGCAGATTTGGAGGAGTCGGGAAGCAGTGGTAGGGCTTTGGCCGAGCTGGAGGAATCCGAGGACCTGCTGGAATCAGCGTCAGATGCCCCGGTTATCAAGTTGGTGAACACCATTCTGAGCGAGGCAGTGAGGTTAAGGGCCAGTGATATTCACATCGAACCCTATCAAAAAGAACTCAAGATTCGTTATAGGGTAGACGGGGTGCTCTACAATAGCTTGACTCCATCGCGGAACCTCCATTCGGCCATAGTCTCCCGCATCAAAGTCATGGCCAAGATGAACATAGCCGAGAAAAGACTCCCCCAAGATGGCAGGATTCGCCTGAGGGTGGCGGAGCGCGATTTTGACATACGTGTCTCGACCCTGCCCACCTCTTTTGGAGAAAGAGTGGTGCTGAGGTTGTTAGATAAGACAAGCGTCTTGTTAGGGTTGGAAGAGGTAGGCCTTTTCCCCGAGCAGATGGAGCTCTTTGAAAGGCTTATTTCGGCTCCCAACGGGATAATTCTGGTGACAGGTCCAACCGGAAGCGGAAAGACCACCACGCTCTACGCAGCCCTAAACAGGATAAACTCGCCAGATAAGAACATCATAACCATAGAAGATCCGGTGGAGTACCAGCTTGCGGGAATTGGCCAGATTCAAGTAAACAGCAAGATAGGTTTGACCTTTGCCAAGGGGCTCCGCTCCATTGTTCGCCAGGATCCTGATGTCATTCTGGTGGGCGAGATTAGGGATACCGAGACCGCTGAGATATCCATCCACGCAGCCCTTACAGGGCACCTGGTCTTCAGCACTTTACACACCAACGACGCTGCAGGGGCCATAACACGCCTCATAGATATGGGAGTGGAGCCTTTTCTGGTCTCCTCTTCGGTGAACGCCATTTTGGCGCAACGCTTGGTGAGGGTCATCTGTCCCAAGTGCAAGGAAGGTTACAGACCCAATGCCAGAACCATTAGGGAACTGGGTATTTCCCAGGATGAGGATGTGGTCCTGTACAGGGGAAAGGGGTGCGATGCCTGCCTCAACACGGGATTCAGGGGAAGGACCGGCATCTTCGAGTTTCTGGTTATGGACGACACCCTAAGGGGGCTCATGATGCAGACTTCTGACTCTACCACCTTGCGAAAAGCTGCCATGGCAAGAGGCATGAAAAGCCTTAGGGAGGATGGGGTCCAGAAGATAAGGGCCGGCATTACAACCGTAGAGGAGGTCTTGCGGGTCACGGGCGAGTAGGTAAGACAATTGCTCAAGGGGATTGAGGTTTGAGCAAGGAGTAAGATGGCTTGGTCTCTAGGGTAGGAATACAAGAAGGATACTTTTGAAAAAATTTAAGGTCTTCAGGTGGATCAAATATTCTGGAGAGATTTGGGTGAATTCGAGGCAAGGGGAGAAAACAGGGGATGGGGAATAAAGTCAGGAAGGATGGCCCATCTGACAAGGATCAAAGGGGGCTTGTTACCCGCGGCAAGCTGGTGGCATTTACTGGGGGGGCCTTGTTGGTGGGATTTGTGGCAGGGGCGATTTTAGGGGGCATATGGGAACATCGGCTGGCTGGGCGTTTGCCCACGAAGGCCCCAGGTGTGGTTTCGGCACCCTCTGGCATGGCTTCAGTGGAGCAAAGGGGGGAGCTGAAAGCCTTGGAAAGCAGAGTAGCGAAGGATCCTCAAGACGTGGAGGCCTGGATAAACCTGGGTAACTTGAACTATGACATGGGTAGGCCAGCAGAGGCCATCCGCGCGTATGAAAAGGCCTTGGCGCTTAGGCCAGGAAATCCGGATGTAATCACCGACATGGGCACCATGTACAGACTCTTGGGGCAACCCCAGAAAGCTGTGGAGCTTTTCAGAGAGGCTCACAGACTTGATCCCAATCACTTCAACAGCCTCTATAACGAAGGTGTGGTTCTTCTGCATGATCTAAATGATATTGTGGGGGCTGCACGGGCATGGGAGGAGTTCCTGAAGTTGGTCCCTCAGGGTGAGCAGTCAGAGCGCATAAGAAAAATCCTCCAGAACCTGAGGTCACAAGGCAAAATACCCTGAATCTAACCCACAGTATTGCCAGATTGGAAGGGGCGAAGAAGGCCGTGAAGAGGATTTCCAAAAAGAGCAACGTGATCTCTTTCAATGAGAGGCTCTTCCAGAGGGTGCTAAAGGAAAACGAGCTGCTCTTGGCACGGATCAATAATATATTGAGCGTGGCCAGGTCCAACCAAAAAATACAGGACCACTTCGATGCCCTGGAAGAAAAGATCCTTCGAAGCCGTTCTGTGAGGGAAATGGCTAGAGTCCTGGTGCAGGAGATCAGAAAACGTTTTGGTGTGGAGTGGGTAACCCTTTGCGTGGCTCTTGATCCGGCTGATGTCTTGAGACATTTGGGATCCACGGGCATAAAGGGGCTTCCCAGTTTCATACGTATAGTTAAAGAAGGGGAGTTGGAAAGGGCTGCCGAAGAATTGGGAAGGGGAGAGGTGCTTTTGGGAGCCCCAGAACGAAATGTTGGCCTTTTCTTTAGACGGCAAATGATTCCAGAGATGAGATCCCATGCCATAGTGCCGCTTTACTTCTCCGGCAGGCTGATAGGAACCTTGAATTTAGGCAGCAGGGATCCTCAGAGGTACTGTGCTGATCAAGGCACAGATTTCCTAAAAAGACTGGGCTACAAGATCTCCTTGATCATGGACAATATCTTGGCTCACCAAAGAGTCCTGGCCATGTCCATTACGGATCCAGTCACGGGAATCCACAATCGCAGGGCCTTCGAATCTGCTTTGGAAAGAGAGCTGGGTCGCTCCCGCAGGCATAAGAGTCCCCTTTCATGTATGATCTTGGACCTGGACAATTTTAAGGAGATCAATGACAGATATGGGCACCTGGTGGGTGACCAGGCCTTGAAACATACAGCAGAAATTTTGCGCGATCACACCAGGGTTTATGATATGGTGGCAAGATACGGGGGGGATGAGTTTGCTGCCATGTTGCCGCAAACAGGTATTGACTCGGCTGTGAGTGTGGCCCAGAAGTTCCAAGGTGTGCTCAATTCCAGGCCCCTTGATCTGGGAGGTGTGAAGGTGAGCATCAAGGTGAGCATTGGGATTGCCGGGGTATTGGGCACAGAGGAAATTGGGGCCAAGGAACTTATTTCCATTGCCGATAGTAGGATGTATTCAGCCAAGGCACAGGGGGGGAGCAGGGTGGTGTGGCAGGACTCCCAATGACAGGGGACCAGAAGATGGGGCTAATGGGAGGGCCTCTAGAGTTTATGGGAAGAGGGGTGCAGGAAGGTATGCCTGGATTGGGGGGCATGCTCAGAAGGGATTCCCAAGGGCAGGGGGTTGGGGGGGTACCTCCTGGGGACGCATGGGTGCCCTTTCACCGTAGCTGCCTGGAAGGCAATTACGGCCCTCTGCTCAGGATGTTGATGCGAATCCTCTTCTCACGGGTGGAACCCGTGGGAGAGCAGCTGGATCATATTAGAGAGCTGGGTAATCTGGGATCAGTGGTCTATGTCCTGAGGAGCCGCTCTGATCTGGAAAGCCTTCTTTGTCACTATCAGTGTAGGAGAAAAGGCCTGCCTGTCCCGCTTTTGGCCTGTGACGGCAGATTGACCCTTTTTCAGTCCCTGGGTTTTTGTTGGAAGAGACTCAGGGCCAGGCTTTCCCAGAGAGGCGGCCCTGTTGAGGGTAGTCTCATCAGGGAAGCGGTGGCCAGGCGTCAGCATCTGGTGCTTTACCTAGAGGATATGGATGCCTTCGAAAGAAGGTTTGTCAGCAGAGGTGTTGACCCTTTCACAGAACTGCTGGTGGCCTGCGAGCAAACAGGTACTCGGGTGTTTTTGGTGCCGCAGATTATCATTTGGGACCGAGCCCGTGAGAGAATGGGACTGTTGCTGGATGAACTGCTGCTGGGCAGCAGGGCCAACCCTTCGGATCTGAGGGTTCTTTTCAACTTCCTGCGATTCTATAGGAAGGATTCACATATCTTCCACTCCGAGCCACTGGAACTAGGGGAATATTTGAAGGTACAAGAGAACAAAAATAGGGATCTTGTTGCAGCATCCCTCAGGAAGGAACTCCTTGAGAGGCTGAAAAGGGAAAGAAGAGTTGTGACCGGACCGGTGGTGAGATCTCGACAGGAGCTTCTGGAGCGAGTTCTCACAGACGAAAGGGTTCAACAAGCCATACAGAGGAGATCACGCAAGAAGGGCAGGTCAGCGGAGTCTGTCAGGAAAGAGGCTTACCGGCTGCTAAAGGAGATAGCCGCAGACTTTGACCCATTGTTCCTACGCTTCTGGGACTGGGTCATGAGTTGGGCCGTGCGACATCTTTTCGAGGGGTTGGAAGTTGATCAGGAGGGACTGAGAAAGGTTAGGGAGGCAGCCCGAAGAGCCAATCTTGTAATAGTGTCGTGTCATAGGAGCCATATGGACTACATGATCATGGGCTACATCTTTTATCACAACTATATGTATCCTCCCCTGACAGCGGCAGGCTTGAATTTGGCTTTTTGGCCCATGGGTTTTCTCTTTCGAAAATCGGGGGCCTTCTTCATAAGGAGGGATTTCAGGGGCTCGGTGCTGTACCCGGTGATCTTCTCTAGGTATCTTCACACAATTCTGTCAGAGGGCTATCCAATAGAGTTTTTCATCGAAGGGGGCAGGAGTCGCTCGGGTAAGATGGTTCTCCCAAAACCCGGATTCCTGGCAATGCTCCTGGAGGGGCACAGAGCCGGGGCATGTAAAGAATTAGCCTTTGTCCCAGTGGCAATCTCTTATGACAGGGTGATGGAGGAGGGGGCGTACCTGAGGGAGCTGGAGGGTGGGGAGAAACGCAAGGAAAGCCTGTGGGAGGTGCTGCGAAGCAGAGAGGTCATACGCAGAAGATGGGGCCGTATTTGGGTGAGCTTTGATGAGCCCATTTACCTAAGCGAGTTCCTGGATAGAAGCCTTAGGAGAGACGGAGCTGGGACAGGTTACAGCAGGCAGCATATTCCTGATCGCCTGGGCTATGAAATTGCCCATAGGATAAATCGGGTTATGACCGTGGTGCCCACATCCTTTGCTGCCTCGGCGGTGCTTGCCAGTGGTCTGAGGGGATTCCTCTTTGAGGATGTGGTGCGCATAGGAAGGCTACTGTATTGGATTCTGCTGAGGGAAAGGGCCAGGCTGGCTCGGGTGATGCAAGACCCGGAAAGTGTAGAGAGAGTCCTTTGGGAGAGCCTGGAGTTCTTTCAAAAGGAAGGGATGTGTAGAAGGTCCAAAGAGGCGTCCGAAGAGTTGGAATCGGAGGAAGAGATCCAGTTCGAGCTGGAGGATAGAAACAGGAGGCAGTTGGATTACTATAAGAATGTTATACTCCATCACTTCCTGCCTTACTGTTTTGTGGCTGCCACGGTTCTGTCGGCTGGCAGGTCTGTGGTGTCCAGGGAGTGGATTCTGGGTGAGGTGGAATTTTTGAGGAGATTTTTTGGGCAGGAATTTGTTTTCTTGCCTGAAGAGGATCTGGGGGAGAGGATAGAGAAGACCCTGGAGGGCATGGTGGCTTACGGTCTTCTTTGGCGTTCGGGTACGGGATACAGCGCTCCGGCTGGGAGGCGCTTGGAGCTATTGGGTTTGGCGCGGCTCATACAGGGATACTTCGAATCATATTTCGTAGTGGGATCTTCCTTGAAGCACCTGGCTCGAAGAAGGCTTTCCCAGAGGATTTTTCTGTGGCGCATCAGGTTAAATGGCAGGAGGCTGTTTCGAAGCGGAAAGGTGAAGGCGGCCGAGGCGCTTTCTGAGCTAAACTATCTGAACGCGGTCGAGTTTTTGGTTCATGAGAAGATACTGGTTAGGCAGGTGGAAGGAAGCGTAAGGGAAGGCACATATTATGCCCTGAGCCGGGAGAGGCGTCCCATTCACTGGCGTAGATTGAAGAGGTTCATGGGTGTATACAGGGAGACTTGATGTAGCGTGATAGTTGCGCGATACGCGCAGTTGAAAACTGCGCTATCTTTGTTTTGAAAAATTAGTAGGACTTCATAGGAGGAAACGAAGTCGGAGGTAGACGTACTTAGTAGATTTATCTGGCAATAATTGCGTGATTCCTGATGGCAAAAAATGTAGCTCGGTAACATATTAATATTACAAAAGAAAGCGGTTTGGAGATCAGGTCTTCAAAAGAGCTTGATTTAGGTGGGTAGAAAGTGTAGAAAAATGGCCATGCCTAAGGTGATTGCCATCACAAACCAGAAGGGTGGAGTGGGGAAGACCACCACAGCCATAAATTTCTCTTGTGGTCTCTCCAAGAAGGGCAAGAGGGTTCTGTTAGTGGACCTGGATCCCCAGGCTCATGCCACCATAGGACTGGGGGTAGAGCCAGGCAGCTTTCAGAAGGCGATCCATGACGTGCTTGTGAACAAGAGGGCCATGGAGGAAGTTGTTTTGAGCACCAGGTTCTCCGGGCTCTTCCTGGCTCCGTCTCATATCAGACTGGATAGGGCAGAGCAGCAGCTCATACCCGAGATGTATCGTGAGAGCATACTGGAGCGGTCTCTACAAGGATTGGATTATGACTTCATTGTCATAGATTGCAGACCCACACTTGGTATCCTGACAGTGAACGCTCTGAAGGCGTGTGATTTCATAATAGTGCCCTGCGAGATTGCCCGTTACTCGCTGGAAGGGTTTGCCGATTTGATGGATACCATAGCGACAGTCAAGAGTGCGGATGGGTTTGATATCGGAGAGCGGGTGCGGATACTGTTGACAAAGTATGATTCCCGAAAAAGCGTGTCAATTGAGTGGGTCATACAACAGCTGGAGCCCTTCCGACACATGCTATTTCAAACCAGAATCAGACAGAACGAGGCCCTGAATCAGGCCCACATGGCCATGGAGCCCATCTTCCAGTTCAAGCCCAACAGCTTTGGGGCCGAAGACTACTGGCAGCTCACAGAGGAATTCCTAAACCAATGCCTTCCATCAGGGAAAAACTAGCAGACAAGAAGACCAAGCTGTCCTCACCACGCCATGGTCCTGTGGAGGAGCATCCAGCAGACCCCAACCACTTTCCCGAGGGCATGTTCCTGCACATTCCAGTGGAGGAGATCCAGCCCAATCCGGATCAGCCAAGGCAATATTTCGATCCTGATTCATTGCAGGAGCTGGCTGAGTCAATAAAGGAAAGGGGGGTGTTGCAACCTGTACTGGTTCGCAGGGGAAAGGGGGGAGAGATAGTTCTGGTGGCAGGGGAGAGAAGACTCCGTGCTGCCCGAATGGCCGGGCTCGAGAGAATCCCAGCCATGATCACCTGCGGAAATGAGGCTGAGATAGCTCTGATAGAGAATCTGCAAAGGGAGGATTTGAGGCCGGTTGAGGAGGCCGAGGCGCTGTGGCGTATGGTGCAGGAGCATGGGTATACCCACGAGCAGCTAGCCAGGGTTATTGGAAAGGCTCGGACCACTGTGACGGAGACGTTGAGCCTGGTTCGACTTCCGGAGGAGATTAGAGAGGAATGTCGGCGCGCCGACTCTTACCCTCGCCGCCTGCTGGTGGAGATCGCAAAGCTGCCCACTCAGGAGGAAATGATTAGGCTTTTTAGTAAAGTAAAAGAAAAGAGCATAAAAAGCGAGGGCGTGAGGGACATCACCAGGGGCAGAGACAAGCCTAGGGGGACAGGCTCCAGGCTGGTAAAGCAGATAAGGGCTCTTACCAAACGATTGGAGAAGACGCAAATGGAAAGGATACATGAACAGGAAAAGGCTGAAATCTTAAGGGCACTGAGGAGATTGAAGGCTGTGTTGGAAGATGTGCTCTTCTGAGTTTCTCCTGTGGCTATAAGGATGCTGCCAGCCCGGATTGAGTATCATGCTTCCACGGACAGGCCCCCAATGAACCAACTCCACACCAAGGTTGCCGCAGCATTGCCTGTATAAGCAAGCCCCAGGGCCTCATTCACTGCAATGAGTGGGGAAAATGTAATATTGCCCCCTCCTCTGGCAGTACAAATCGAGCTGTGTCAAAAAAAGAAAATTAACTCCTACCAGCTTCTCGAGACTTTATTGATCCTAGTTTATGAAGGCCGGAAAAGAGCTCTCAAGGAGGGAAAGGAAGAGATTTGGCTGCAAGATGGGAGCCTGAGCTTTTCTTAGGGGGAATGTAGAGACCCCCCCCCGACAGGCTGAGTGTATTGGGCGGGCCTGGATGTACGTGGTGAGCGCAAGCCTCTAATACAGGAGCCGTGGCGGGTGTTGGGGTTTAGCAAGGTGACTGGAGACTCCCAGCTGGCAGCAGAGAAAAGGGCGATGACTGCCTTAGACTCTTGCCTTGGCGGATTTTGTGTGTTGGGGGGGCCTTTGTCCTTGAGGTCCATGCGGGTAAAGCCAAGGATAGAGGACCTGGTGAGGGGCAATTCAGCAGGGTTTGATTCCCATGGCCCGAGAGCCCAAGATCAGGATGGCTTTGCATGGAGCTCAAGGAGCAAGGAAGGATATCCGGAGATCACGGATTGGTGCCTAGAGAAGATGAGAAGATGGCTTAGATATTAGGGGTATACCTTTGTTGCCAGAAATATTGCCATATATGGCAGGAAGGAAGCAATGAAATGGGCTCAAGAGGGATCCGGGAGGAAATCAAAAGCGAGAAATTATGAAAGGGATTATGATGCAATTAGTTGGTATCATGAGGATATTAAAAATAACATGTGGGCATAGCTTGTTGGCCGCAATTTCTGTACGCGCTGACTGAGGGCGTGGAAATCTAAAATCACGGGTACTGGCAGGATTTTTGCGCTCAGCTAGAGGGTGTTGAGGCCTGGTCTAGTTCCAACTCAAGCTAATTGCGTGATCAGTCATGGCTTTGCGAGATGCATGGTTAAGCCTTTGGTGGGAGCCTCCTGATGCAGGAATGTGGCAAGGTGAATGAAGATTTAAGGAGCCAAGGATCCAAGCTTGGGTATTTGGGCACTGGTAGAGCCCTAGGTGTTTGGGGGCAGGCCGAAGAGAATCATGTATGCAGAGATCCAAATACTTCTGGCAGCGCTAGAGAAAAGAGGGGTAAGGTGGAGGTCGGCATGCCGACAGTCCACCTTACACAAGGGCAGCCTCAGGACTTGGTGTAATCGTACCAGCCCTTTCCGGTCTTCTGGCCATATTCACCCTTCAAAAACTTCTCCACTATACTGGGGCATGGCAGATCAGCCGGGTTGCCTGTAGTTCTGAAACGCTCCATGGCCATGGTGTAATGCAGATCAATTCCGGTTAAATCCATGAGGCGGAAGGGGCCCATGGGATGCCCTGCTCCATACACGCAGGCCTTGTCGATGTCTTCATAGGAGGCCACACCCATCTCCAGCAACCAGAGGGCCTCCTGTCTGATGGCTCGTATTATTCTGTTTAGGAGAAAACCATCAACCTCCTTGCGGATCCACACTGGCACCTTGTCAAGCTTTTGGGAGAGCTGGACCGAAAGACTAGCCGTTTCCTCGGACACATGGGGCCCCTGTACCACCTCTACCAACTTCATCACAAGGGCAGGGTTAAAGAAATGCAGGTTCAGGACCTTGTCTTGTCTGGCAGTGACATCGGCTATCTTTGAACTCACTATATAGGAGCTGTTGGTGGCCAGGATTGCATGAGGCGGGGCAAGTCTGTCCAGTTCTGCAAATAGCTTTCTCTTTACTTCCAGGACCTCCACTACAGCCTCGATGACGTAATCGGCCTGGCTGACTGCTGTGGACAACTCTGCAGTGAAGGTCAGATTCTCCATGGCCAGGCGAGCCTGCTCCTGCGATATCTTTCCCTTGCTCACCTGCGCCGGTAGATATGTCTCGGCAAAAGAACGAGCCTTGGCCAGCACATCGGAATTTATGTCCGTGCAAAAGGTCCGGAAACCTTTAATGGCGCACAGGACAGAAATCTGGTGACCCATGTTGCCAGCTCCCACTACCGCAATGGTCCTTACCTGGTCGATGAGCATGCGCTTTTCCTCCTTTGCTTTTTTTTTGTATGAGCAAGCATTCAGATCCAAGAGATGCATCTTAGCTCACCTTAAGATAATCCATTAAGCCGTATCTGTGCTGGTCTTTGCCAGGGTGCCAGGGCCCGGGGAGGGATTCGTTTTAAGGGAAAAATCTTTTCCTTGAGCCTCCTGAAAGAAAGGCCCTCTCTTGCCTCTGGAACACGAGGCCTTGATGTTTCCCGCAAAGGGCCTTTTCCTGCGAAAGTCTGGCACAAAGGGTCTATCCCCCCTGCCTCGGAGGCCGGGAATCAGAGGCTGGTAGAGAATCCTGCGGAAGCCCAGTCCCATTGCATGCTCCAACACCTGCCGGAACTCCTCTGGCCAAAGCTCCCTGCCTAGCTCATCCGGCAAGTCATTGCCAGCCGGAGCATATTGGGACATGAGGCTCAAGGGCAGATCAGCCCCGAATTCAATGAAAAGCATAGTTAGGGCATCCATGGAATTTCTGGTCTGGCCTGGCAAGACCAAATGGCGTACCAAGACTCCTTTTTGGGCGATCCTTGGTGATGAGCCTCTGGAAAAGTCCTGGTGGTCCTTGCAAACCTCCAGAAATCCCTTCTGTCTGAGCATCTCCTCAATGGCCTCCAGGGCCTTGGCAGGATAATCCCCAGCCCTAGAGAGGTTCTCTGCCAGCTTGGCATCCCCATACTTGAAGTCAGGTAGGTAAATGTCCACAAAGGGCTCCAGAAGCCTTAGAGACTCGGGTCTTTGGTACCCAGAGGAGTTGTAGATGACAGGTAGAGTAGCCCCCCTTTCTCGAAGCTCATGGACAAGGGCAATGATGTGGGGAAGAAAGTGATCAGCTGTGACCAAGTTAACATTGTGAATGCTTTGAACAGCCCACAAATCAAGGATCCTTTGGGCCACCGCAAGAACCGAGGTGCTTTTTCCCATTCCTTTTCTGGAAATCTGGTAGTTTTGGCAGTACCTGCAGCCCAATGAGCAACCAGAAAAAAAGACCGTGCCAGATCCATTAACCCCTGTGAAAAAAGGCTCCTCTCCGAAATGAGCCTCAATGTGCGCAACGCGAAGGCGAGCAGCCTCCCCGCAAAAACCCTTCTGCCCCGAAAGCCTGTCCACAGAGCAGTGGCGGGGACACAATCGGCATGGGTCATAGAGGGAAAGTAAAGATCGTTTTTCCCTGGAGTTCACTGCTGCCTCTGAATCACGTCGCAAAAAGATCTTGTTTTGAAAGTATCCGTGAAACCTGTGACTTTACTTTTACAACCCAAAACAACCCTTCAATGGATGGACTCAAAATCCGTCTTTAAAAAGCCCACCCGGACCTCAAGGCTTCTCGCCCAGAGCTAAGCTCCATGAGCATGGTTGAATTATATCCCACCTCGGCACAACCCCAAGAGGTACCCCTCTGCCATGGATCAACAGCCAAACATGGCATAGAATAACTGCTCCTGGAGTTTTATGCGAGACTGGTGCTAAAGCAATCTTTGTTGCCAGGGAAGGTGGGGTGCCTTGCGGGAAAGCAATACCGGTATTAGCATCCTCACTGAGAGCTAAGGGCAGGCCGGCAAAAAGATTCTCTGGCAGCAAGGGTTGCTGCCTGTGGGGTGAGGAAGGTGTCGGCAAGGGGCTAAGCAGGAATTATCTGTCTGATTTGCCTTGTTCATTGGTTCCTCGGAGGATGTAGAGATGGAGCATTTGTTCAACATGGCTTTGCTCACGGACCTTTATCAGCTCACCATGGTTGGAGGGTATGTTCAACAAGGGAAAAAGGAGCAATGGGCCAACTTCGACTACTTCTTCCGAAAAGTGCCGGATGAGGGTGGATACTGTGTGCTGGCGGGTCTAGCTGACCTCATAGATTATTTGCAAAATCTTAAATTTAGCCAGGGGGAATTGGCTTACCTGGAAAGCCTTGGGCTTTTTCCCAAGACCGTATTGGACTATCTGGAGTCCTTCAAGTTCACTGGAGATCTTTGGGCTATCCCCGAGGGCACTGTGGTATTCCCCCACGAGCCCCTCATCCGCGTGAGAGCCCCTTTGCCCCAGGCCCAACTGATGGAAACAGCCTTGCTCAACATCATGAACTTCCAGACTCTCATAGCCACCAAGGCTGCAAGGGTCTGCTGGGCAGCAAACGGGGCACCGGTGGTAGACTTCGGCCTTCGAAGAGCCCACGGACCCAACGGCGGACTCATGGCCTCCAGGGCTGCCTATATTGGGGGCGTGGAAGGCACGTCCAATGTGCTTGCGGGAAAATTGCATGGAATCCCGGTCAGGGGCACCCACGCCCATTCCTGGGTGGAGAGCTTTCCCTCTGAGCTGGAGGCCTTTCGCGCATATGCAAGGGTATACCCCCATGCTTGTTTGCTTTTGGTGGACACATACGACACCCTCAGAAGCGGAGTTCCCAATGCCATAAAAGTGGCTTCGGAGCTGGCAGCACAGGGCTACAGGCTCAAAGGCATACGATTGGACAGTGGAGACCTGGCCTATCTGAGCAAAGAGGCCCGTCGAATGTTGGATGAAGCCGGCTTTTCTGATGCGGTCATAGTGGCATCCAGTGATCTGGACGAGTGGTTGGTGGAAAGCCTGAGGCGCCAAGGAGCCAGGATAGATATCTGGGGTGTGGGCACCAGACTGGTAACTTCTTACAGCAGCCCTGCGCTGGGAGGAGTATACAAGCTCACGGCCCTGGATGAAGATGGCAAACGCATGGTTCCAAAGATCAAGCGTTCAGACAATCCCGATAAGATAACCAACCCCGGGGTTAAAAAGGTGGTTAGAATGTACGATTCTTCAGGTCAGATGAGGGGTGATGTTATTTTCTTGGAGGAAGAGAGGCTGCCCCGGGGAATGAGTTTCAGGGCACACCATCCTGTATTCCCTCATGTATCCAAGAGCTATCCAGAGCACTTCCAAATGGAGGAACTACTGGTTGCTGTTTTCAGAAAAGGGAAACTGGTGTACAAAAGCCCTGAAGTATCTCAGATTCGTGAGAACACCCTCGGTAACCTGGCCAAGTTAGATCCCGCGTACAAGAGATTCCATAATCCCCATGTGTACCATGTGAGCCTAAGCTCTAGGCTCTACAGGGTCAAACAGACGCTTCTGAAAAGGGCCCTGGGCGTTTGATCTGAACCAACTGCTTTCTCTGGGCAATGCTTATTTCGATTATTGCCAGGAGCCTGTGAGTCCCGGCAAATCACCTTTAAGACAGCTCTTCCTGGCGCATCATCGGTCCTGAGGATTGATATGGGAAACTTGGATTTGTCAGCCCGCATTGCTGAGAATCAGGGCTTCATCCGAGTAGAGTTCATGGTGTGCTGTAGTGACTGATCTATTCTCAAATGCAGATAGATTCTTCCCTTCACTTGCTTTGTAGGTCTAGATCTGAAAATTCCCAAAGTGGCGAGGGCCACTAGGGGCTTAGCCTTCAATTGAGCTACTGTGGCTAGCAAAACCTATGGACCCCATGGGCATATGGAAAAATCTCCGGTTTTCATGCTGGCCCGGGGATTGCAACACAAGGGCATACGAGCCCTTCAATGAACTCAGGGCAGAACTGCTCGCCAGATTCCATCTTGCCATATGAGTCTTGAAAAAGGCTCCAAAGGATTTGCATACTGGATGCAAGTGTTGTGCATCCCACGGCCAGGCTCCTCTGAAGAATAATCCTGATCCCAGGGCATTAGCAGCATAGGCCCACAGGGACTCCTGAGTGCCCTGGGAACCCTGGGAGAGCCCCATCCCCTGTCCCAGGCTTTAATCCTTAACTCCTTGAGATTCCTGAACTGTGATAACTCCTGAAGGCTCACAAGCGCAGGCGGGCTAAGAGGTATCCTGGCCTGGTAATTACCCAGAAGCGCATCCATTGGTCTTATCCACAGCCCATGGGTTGTCTCCACTTGATCAGGCATGCAGATCTGCCCATATGGATGAATCGCCACGTAGAACCTGGTGTCGAATCTCGTGGGCATGGCCTCGGGGGTTATCCAGTGAGCCCAGGTAGAGAATCGTGAAGCCTGGAGTCTGGTGTCTTGCCCCAAGAGCAAGTCTTTGAAACGCCTGGTTTGGATTGAGAACTTTTCAGAAAGGCTGCTTTGTGTTTCCCATCCTCTTTCCTCGGCCAAGAGCACGCCGACTTCCTCAAAGGTTTCACGGATGGCTGCCAAGAGGTGAGCCATGGCTTGTCTTGGGGTAAGACCCTGCCCTAACCTTTCCAAAACCTTGGGAAGAGGCTGGTCCCATCCATTTTCGGGAAGGCCCGGGTTCTCATCCCAAGGCTCCAAAGAGCCTCCAGGAAAAACGTAAAGGCCTGGCATGAAGCTGCTCTGTTGACTTCTTCTAAGCAGATAAACCTCCAACTGGCCTTGCTCATTATCCCTTACAAGAATGACAGTGGATGCCTTGCGTAGAGCTGATTTGGGATGGGAATTGCCAGTTTTCTCATTCATACCAAGAAGCTATCATGCTGGGTCTCTGCACACAATACGCTCAGGTTGCATATCATAGGCGGATCACACCCTTTCTGGGTCCAGAGCCCTCAGCTCTACCTGATGCCTGCATCTTCCATGGTTAAATCCCTCCTGAGAAAGGAAAAGTAGAGATTTCGTGGGACCGAATCAAGATCTCCATATCATGAAGTTGGTTTGCCTTGGTTTTTGCTCCCCAATGATGCACCATAAGCCATTGCAAAAGCAGCCAGGTCCCCATGGGGTGTCCCAAATCTTTTACTTTTCATGACCCATCAAATGCAGGGCCTTTTGTTTTGTTTGACAAAACGAGCTCCAGAGCGTAGCCTGGACTTCATGAGCCTGGGCCATTCCAACAGTGGACCCAGCAGTGTCCAAGAAGGGGGCAAGGATATGCTTAGAAAGGTTGTCTTGGCGGTATTACTGGCGTGGATATGCGCATGGGGGGTTTCCATGGGGAAAGAGCAGAAGGGGCAGGGGACATCTGGGGATGTCCCAAAGGTGGTGGCCAAGGTCAATGGTAAGGCCATCAGCGGGGAGCAATATCAGAAGCTTTTCAGACAGATGGAAAGCTCCAAAGAAACAGGGGCACAGCCTGATGCGGCCCCCTCAGATCCCAAGGCCATGAAGGAGCAGGTTCTGGAGCGCTTGATCACAGTAGAGGTTCTTTCTCAGAAGGCCGATCAGCTCAAGATCCAGGCCGAACCCAAGGAACTGGATGAGAAGATCCAGGAGATCCAAGAAAGCCTGGGTGGGGAGCAGGCCATGAGGGAGGCACTTCAGTCCCATGGGCTGAGCATGGAGGAATTAAGGGCGGACATAAAACGTTCCATGGGAATTCAAAAACTCCTGGAACGTGAGGTGTTCGATAAGGTCACCGTGGACCAAGGAGAGGTAAAGGGATTTTACGACTCCAATCCCCAGGTTTTCCAGGTACCAGAACAGGTCAGGGCCCGCCACATAATAGTTAGGGTCAAGGAAGGGGCCAGCGATGCAGAAAAAAAACAGGCCAAGGAACTCATTGAAAAAGCGGCAGAAAGGATCAAAAAAGGCGAGAGCTTCGAAGAGGTAGCCAAGCAGGTGTCCCAAGACGGATCAGCCCAGAGAGGGGGCGATCTTGGTTACTTCAGCCGGGGCCAGATGGTGCCTGAGTTCGAAAAAGCTGCCTTTTCCCTGGAAAAGGGCAAGTTGAGCCCAGTGGTAGAGACCAAGTTCGGATATCACCTCATAAAATTGGAAGATCGAAGAGAGGCTCGCAAGCTGGAGTTCCAGGAAGTACAGCCCAAGATAACGGAGTTTCTTAGACAGAAAAAAGGCGAGGAACAGCTAAAGCTTTACGTGGACAGTCTAAGGGGACAAGCCAAAATAGAGAGAATCAATTTTTGAGGCCTTCCCGCAGGGGCGCCCCGAAGATCTCTCAGGCAGGGCGCCCCTTTTATTGCTGCTCCACAAAATCTTCTGACTCAACCGGCTCTGATATCTCGCAAAAGACCCCAACCGGCAAAACCTGGCCATACTCATCAAGACGTGCAAGGGTTTGGAGAGCGCATGGCCCGCCCATCATTGACCAGGAGTGCTGCGGGTCAACCTGAGTGTATCCTGAGGATCACTGATTCGTGACCAAGGACAACCTGATCTTCCCCACGGGCTCCTCTTTTTTCAGACCTTAAGGTACCCAAAGATAATGCTGGTTTTGAGGCGCAGCCACCAAGCTCACAGACCCTGGCAAATGATCCGGGTTAGGCCCTCATGGAATCAAGAGAAAAGGCTTTTTGATACAGCCCAGGAATGTAGCAATGGGTCCTCCCAACGCAGATGAGAGCATCCCAGCAACGCCGGCCCTGGACCGATTTCTTTATGGAACAGCCGCGGCCAAAACGTGATGACTCAGCTTTAAAACGAGGAATCCTTTGTTTTGCTTACCTGAGCAACTTGGTGTTTCTTGACCCTTTAGATGTTTCTGGATAGATTTAGCCTGTGGTACCAATGACAAACAAGGGGCTGGGAGTCTCTTAGGCTCCTGAATTCAAGTTTTGAGAGGTCCCAGATGAGAAAGGTCCGGGTTGAGAGGGCCGTGGGCATGGTGCTGGCCCATGATGTAACAAGGATAGTGCCTGGCGTATTCAAAGGTGTTGGATTCAAGAGGGGCCATGTTGTCAAACAAGAGGATATACCCGAGCTCGTCAGGTTGGGTAAGAGATCTGTATTCGTTGAGAACACTGGAGATTCCAGGATCCACGAGGAGGAAGCGGCTGTTCGAATCGCCGCAGCCATCAGCGGAGAAGGGATCCGTTGGACCGAGCCCAAGGAGGGAAAGACCAACCTCATGAGTGAGCACTGCGGGCTCCTGAGAATAAACGAAAAAGCTCTGTGGAGAATAAACCGCAGTGGTGACATCATAGTTTCGACTCTGAAAGACCGTTTTCCATGCAAGGCAGATCAAATGGTGGCTGCCACGCGCATAATACCCTTGAGCATCTCCCGAAAAAGATTTGAAAAACTGGAAGCTGCTTTGAAAAAGATGGGCCCTGTGGTGAGGGTCTTGCCTTTTAAGAGCCTAAGGATCGGAGCTGTAGTGACAGGCTCAGAGGTGGCTCAGGGGCTGGTTCAGGATGGTTTCGATGAGTATGTGGGTGAAAAGATAAAAGAGCTGGGATGCCAGCTTGTGGGCAAGAGAGTGGTGGGTGATGATCCCAAGTGGATCTCCCAGGCCATCCTGGAACTGGTGGCCGAGGGTTCTGAGGTCATATTGACAACGGGCGGACTTTCCGTGGATCCGGATGACAGGACTCGCCATGGAATCAAACGAGCCGGTGCCAAGATAATTTTCTATGGAAGCCCGGTGCTGCCAGGAGCCATGTTTCTCCTGGCCAAGCTGGGAAAAGTTCTTGTCTTGGGACTTCCAGCCTGTGTCTTTTACCACAAGACAACAATGTTCGATCTGGTTTTCTTTAGGATCCTGGCAGGCGAGGAGGTGACACGCAGGGACGTTGCCCAAATGGGCCACGGCGGGCTCTGTCTTAACTGCGAAAGCTGCAGGTTTCCCGCCTGCTCCTTTGGCAAGTAAAAATGATTTCCTGGATATTCCAAAACATGAGTCCGTGATCCTGGGATCCAGTAGCATTACCCAGGAGGTTGCGGGACCTGCTGGCTGAGCCTCTTGGGACTTCGCGGGCATGGAGTCAAAGCAGGATATGAGTCACTGGTTAGGCCAGGGAAATGCCATTGCTTCTTGATTTGGCTTCCCTGGGGGGTTGTAATTGCCAGACAGAGCAAGGCCACTTCGAGCCTCATGGGGAGGATATGGCATGTCTTATTGCCTCAAACAGCTCATAGTCGGTATCAAGGGTGCCGGAGAGATGGCCAGTGCCGTAGCCTGGAGGCTTTACCAGGCCAACATCAAACGCATCTTCATGTGTGAGGTTCCTCAGCCTTTGGCTGTGAGGCGAAAGGTATCATTTTGTGAGGCTGTGTATGAGGGCAGGCAGGTGGTGGAAGATGTAACAGCGGTCATGGTTCAGGACCTTGATTCACTCCGGGAGGCTTGGGAAAGAGGATACATCGGGGTGGCAGTGGATCCACACTGGGAGCTATTGAAAGGAGTAGGTCCTCAGGTGCTTGTGGATGGAATCCTAGCCAAGAGGAATCTCGGTACATCGCGGGCCGAGGCCCCACTGGTCATAGCCCTTGGTCCTGGATTCATAGCCGGGGTTGATGCACACATGGTGATAGAGACCAACAGAGGTCACGACCTGGGCAGGATCATTACTCAGGGAGAAGCTCAGCCCAATACCGGAGTGCCTGGCAACATAGGCGGGTATACAGAGGAGAGAGTCTTGAGGGCTCCTGGGGATGGAGTATTCCAGGCAATCAAATGCATAGGTGACCTGGTCAGCTGCGAAGATGTAGTAGGCAGGGTTGATGACCTGGAGGTGAGAGCTGGTGTAAGCGGTGTGATCAGAGGCCTGATCAGGGATGGCACTTTGGTGAACAAGGGTCTTAAGATCGGAGACATAGATCCCAGGGGCCGCAGGGAATTTTGTCCCACCATCTCAGACAAGGCTAGATCCATAGCCGGATCCGTGCTTGAGGCTGTATTGAGGGTGTACAACAGATGAAAAAAGACTTGGCCAAGATCACCCTTTCCCAAGCCCTGGGGCTCGAGGGAAAGGGGATGGTAAGTCTTGTAGGGGCCGGCGGCAAAACCAGCTTGCTATATGCATTGGCCCGTGAGCTGGCATCAGAGGGCAAAAGAATCCTAATTACAACTACAACGCACATGCTGGTTCCTCCGGCCACGGAAGTTTCAGCCACCGTGCTATCACCTGATCCAGAGGAGGTTCTAGAAGAACTCCGGGGATTTCCCCCTGCGTGGAACCCCATTTTTGTGGCCTCTCACCGAAGCAAAGAGCAAGATAAGGTGGTGGGTTTTCCCTCGGAAGGGATAGAGAAACTGTGGGATGCTGGTCTTGCAGATTGGATTTTGGTGGAAGCGGATGGCGCTGCGAGACGCCCCTTGAAGGCCCCTGCAGCCCATGAGCCAGTGGTGCCGTTCGGTTCCAGGTGGGTGGTGGGGCTGGTGGGTCTGGATGGGGTTGGAAAGCCGCTGGAAGATGCATGGGTGTTCAGGTGGGAAATCTACGGCCGCCTTTGTGGTTTGAGGCGGGGGGAAGAGGTAAGCCCTGAATCGGTGGCAGAGGTGGCGCTTCATGTTGATGGAACTTTTAAGGGAGTTCCACCAAAGGCTTCTAAGATCCTTTGGTTGAACAAGGCGGATCTGCCTGGTGCCCAGGTTGCTGCTTATGAGATAATTGCCATTATCGCAGAAAAAGGATGGGGTGTAGTCACCCAGGCGGTCATAGGTTCGGCCACGAGTCCAGAGCCGGTCATGGCCTGTTTTGCACCCTAGAGAGAATAAGGAGTTGCCCATGCTAGAGGTATATCTGGAGATTCCCTCTTATCTGGAGAAGGGAAAAGGCCTGGTGCTTGCGCGAATCGTGAGGCAGTTGGGATCAGCTCCCAGGGGAATAGGGACCAGATGTCTGGTCTTGATGGATGGTTCGGTTGTGGGAACCATCGGGGGTGGAATGCTAGAGTATCTTGTCTCCCAGAGGGGCAAGGAAGCTCTGGCTGATGGTAAGACCCGTGTGCTTCATTTCCAGCTCCAGGGCGACGATCTGGCCAAGACTGACATGCTCTGCGGCGGTAAAGTAGATGTTTACCTGGAGCCACTGGATCCCCGAGATTCCCATTGCCTGGAGCTTTTCTCCAAGGTTAAAACAGCCATGCAAACTCGTGGGGGGGGAGTTCTATTGACCCGTGTGCTGGATGGAGGTGACCCCTCCCAGCCAGGGGCCAGGCTCTTCTTAGAACCCAAGGACATACCCCAGGCCCTTCCACCAGAGCTGAGAGCCCTTTGGGAACATCTCCCAAGATCCAGCCCCAAAATGGTTGAGGCAGAGGGCAGTCCCCCTGTCTTTTGGGAGCCCTTGGTTGCCCCTGAGATTCTATATCTTTTCGGGGCCGGTCACATATCCACCTTTGTGGCATCCTTGGCCAGCATGGTCGGATTCGCCGTTGTGGTGATAGACGACAGGGAGGAATTCGCCAACAGAGATCGTTTCCCATCGGCCCATGAGATACTGGTAGCTTCCCCCGAGGAAGTTGCCGGTAGCATAAGCTTGGACTCGGGCTCTTACGTGGCGGTCATCACAAGGGGCCACATACAAGATGCGGCCGTGCTAAGAAGAGTGGTCAGGGGTCAGGCGGCCTACATCGGCATGATTGGAAGCCGCAGGAAGAGGGCTGTGGTATACAAGGCCCTGATGAAAGAGGGGGTGCCCAGGGAGGCCTTGGAGAAGGTACACTGCCCCATAGGTCTGGACATTGGGGCAGAAACCCCAGAAGAAATAGCCATCAGTGTTGTTGCGGAGCTTATTCAGGTAAGGGCCCGCGCACAGGGGCTAAAGACTCTGGCCGGAAAGGTTGCCCAGTGATGAATCAGAGGGAGACCTCCAACAGACGTGTGCACATGGCCAATGAGAGGACCTTTCTGGCATGGATCCGCACCAGTATAGCCATCATGGCTTTCGGCTTCGTGGTCGAGAGATTTGCGATTTTCATGAACCAGTTTTCTGCCTTCTTGTGTGGAGGCAGCCAAGCAGCCACCCAGCAGACCTGGGCTGCTCCGAGTTCCAAGACCTCCTGGGTGGGGCTGTGTCTTGTGGGCTTGGGTGCCCTGATGGGCATACTGGCCTTTGTGCGTTATAAGAAGACCGAGAAACAGATAGATGAGGGTTCTTATAGACCATCTTTGGTCTTGGATACTTTGCTGATACTTGCTGTTGCATCTGTGGGGGTGTTCCTGATAGTCTTGCTGAGACAAACGGTCTAAGCCGGGCAGTTAATCCTCTCAGAGCGCTCAGGGTTAAGAAACAAGAGGCCTTTCCCGATGAGATACTCGAGAGCGGTTTTCAAATTCCAACAGAGTCGGGAGAGCAAGATGTGGATCCTGATCTTTCTGGCCTTCTCCTTAGTTGTGACCAGCCATGCCTTTTCCCAGGGGGAAATGGGGCATTCAGGCCCTGAAGCCTCTTTTGTGTCAGCCCCTCCCATCAAGATCCACAGGCCTCTGGAGACTCTGCTCAAGGGCATAGACATCCATGTGACATGGGCTGGAAGCATCAAGAAGCCCTTGGTGGCCCTTACCTTCGATGACGGGCCACATCCTCAGTACACTGCCCAGGTCTTGCGCATACTGGAGGAACAAGGGGTCCAGGCCACCTTTTTTGTGGTGGGCCGCAATGCCAAGCGTCATCCAGAACTTTTAAGAAAGATCCGCTCCGCAGGCCATTCGCTAGGGAATCATACCTTCTCTCACACCAAATTGACCTCTGTCAAAAACGGGCTCTTGAGAGAGGAATTGGAGCGCACCAGGGAGATAATATTGGAGGAAACAGGGGTGAACACCTGCCTGTTTAGGCCCCCTTTTGGAGCCTTTGATGCCAGATCCCTGGCCGAGCTGGCCATACGTCGCATGGAGGTGGTGCTGTGGTCTGTGGACTCCAGGGATTGGGTCACCACCGCAGCCCAAGAGATCCGCCACAACGTGGAGAATACCACACAGCCAGGTGCCATAATTCTGCTCCACGACGTGCATCCGCAGACCGTGGAGGCTTTGCCTGGAATCATTCAGGCTCTCAAGAATCGCGGTTATGGTTTTGCGACTATTCCCGAGATGATCCCAGCTCCACAGACTGCTTGGGGAGGCTGAGGAGCTTCATCTTGAAGCATTGGGCCGAGGAAGAACTGATGGGAAAAAACAAGGATGTCTCACAGGAGAGATGGGAAAGATCTGGGTTGACTCTGAAGCGGCATTTTGAGGCTTCCACCGCCAAGATGAGAAAGCAGGCCTTGAACAGAGGAGATTACGATCCGGCAAGGCTTTACCGCTGGGGTCAGATGATGGCTCTGGCCCTGGTTCGCATGATGGAGGCGGTTGAGAGGAGCTTCGGACTCCAGGGTCAAGAAGTCCTTTGCAACACACTGGTGGATCTGGGTAGGGAGATAGGCAAGGAGGTGTTGGAGGGTCTCAGCATCCAGCCGGGCACTCCAGAGATACAGGTGGTTTCCAGTTTTGTCACATATCTAAACGAGGAGATCTGGGCTTCTCCGGAAATCCCCAAGGTGTTGGACGAGAACACATGCGTATGCGACATTCTGTGGTGCCCCCATCAAGATCAGGCTCCATACACGAATTTGTGGGTGGGATTGGTTTATAGGGACTTGAAAGCATGAATC
>JBBFLE010000024.1 GCA_037481695.1 bacterium
CTTTTAAACTCGCTCTCTACCACGGCTTGGGCAAGCTCCCTATGCCACAGTTAACCCACAAATTCTTGTGAGGAGCCAAATTTGGATCTGTGCTCCCAATTCCCAGGTACATTTAGCTTTTATTAGGTGAAAACCAGGAGAGGACTAGGGAGTGAAAATAAGAGCCAGTCTATGCATGGGTCTTTTCATCTTGAGATCCTGAATGTGTTGAGTCGTGTTGCCAAAACCCTTCAATGGTTGGGCAGTATGTTAGTTTTTCCTTGAAAAAACATACTGTCTACCAAGCAATGGGTGGGTTAGGCGTGCATAATCCCAATTGGGTAGATGATATCACTTCGGGATTCAGTCCTCTGGGCTGGCCCAGATTATATGCGCCTTGTTTATGACCAAGACGCTCTCGCCCCTTCCTCTGGATGTGGCATTGAAGACAACTATGAAGGGTTTTTCTCCCTCTGTGAAGATCTCGCTGACCCGATCAAAGCCGTCCGGCTCGCAGCTCAGGTTCACATGGCCCACTATGGTGCTTCCGTCGGCACATCGGATCCTCACCTTGGCAGGCCTACACACCCTTTGGTATTTTCCCTGGCGATCCCTGGCTTCAAGGGTAAAGCCCACTGTACCCTCCAAGGCAGGGCCTACCCTCAGGGGCACCTCTTCCAGTTCGTATAGTGAGTTCTCGGTCTCGAATCCATTGGGAGTCACTTTTCTCACGACCCCTGTGCGAAGCACCTTACCGTTGTCCTGAAAAACATAATAACGTCTTCCAGGCTCGGGCCTGTGGCGCTCCCAACCTTCCCGGACTTCGTCCACTGGAAAAACCTCTTCCTCGGCGCCCCCCATCTTCTTTATTCTCACCCTCTTGGAGAACTCCCTTTCCATGGTGCTTCTCCTTACCTTCAGACCGTTGCAAGAGTGCGAGAGGGGGGAGTCGAACCCCCACGAGTTGCCCCACTGGATCCTAAGTCCAGCGCGTCTGCCAGTTCCGCCACTCTCGCCATGGAACGCGTCCATATTCTCTTATAAAAGAGCCGGTGTGGTCAATCCACACCCCAGGGGCTCCCGAGGCTTGAAAAGATCTTGGGCACTGTTGGACCTATCATCTTCATTGGAAATCCCTGCTAGGTCCGTGAGCTTTATGAAGGGAGACTCTTGGTTCCCACAGACTCCGGGCCACCAGGGTCACCACTTCTCCCTGCACCTGAAGCATTCCTGAGACTCCCAGCACAGGAGCAGTCTTAACCAGGGGCATGTGCTTCACATAAAGGCTAGGCCAAACAACCACGTTTACAAAACCTGTTTCATCCTCCAGGGTCAAGAAGGTAACTCCTCGGGCTGTACCTGGACGCTGGCGACAGATGACAAGTCCGGCATAGCGCACCTTACTTCCCTGTGTCATACCCGAAATTTCTCGGGCAGTGGGAAAACCCATCTTCCTAAACTTCTCCCTTACCATGGCAATGGGATGGGCCAGGGGGCTGTGTTCCTGTGTTTGGTAATCCCAGATTACGGTCTCCAAGGGGGTGAGGGGAGCGAAAGAGACTTTGGACTCATGCCCCCCTGGAGGGGGGAGTAAACCTCTGGGCTTTCTCAAGGCCCCCAAAACCCTCCAAAGGGCTTGTCTTCTCCCCTCTTGGAGCTCTTCCAATGCTCCTGCCTGGGCCAAGCTGCAAAGCGCTCCCCTGTCAAGCTCGCACCTCTGGACAAAGTCCTCCAGAGAAGAAAAGGGGGCTTTATCCCTAGCCTCTAAAATACGCTCACAATGAGCTTTGCCCAAGCCTTTTACGAACCTGAGGCCCATTCTTACAGCAAAGCAGGGTTTGGGCCCCTGGGGATTTTGCTCTTCCAGAGTTCCTTGCTCATCCACTGGTTCCAGAGTGCATTCCCAGAAACTCCTGGTGACAGACACGGGTTTGATCTCTATGTTGTGACGCTTGGCATCCTCGATGATGGTCGCAGGGGAGTAAAAACCCATGGGTTGGGCATTCAGTAGGGCACATGTAAACTCCGCCGGCCAATGACGCTTTAGCCAGGCAGCGGCATAGCTTATCAGAGCGAAGCTGGCTGCATGGGATTCGGGAAAGCCGTATTCCCCAAAGCCCTGGATCTGTTGGAAGACCCTCTCTGCGAACTCCCTTGATATGCCTTTGGCCAGCATCCTGGAGATGAGCCGTTCCCTGTGTCTGCCTATGCGCCCTCCCCTTCTCCATGCTGCCATATCCCTGCGAAGTTGATCCGCCTCCCCAGGGCTGTAGTCAGCAGCCACCATGGCCAGTTTCATCACCTGTTCCTGGAAAATGGGAACCCCCAAGGTTTTTTCCAGCACAGGCTTCAAGCACTCATGAGGATATTCCACAGGCTCTTCACCAAGTCGCCTTCTCAAGTATGGATGCACCATGCCTCCTGTTATGGGCCCCGGCCTTATTATGCTGATCTGTATTACCAGGTCGTAAAAGCACCTGGGTTTGAGCCTGGGCAGCATGGACATCTGGGCCCTGCTCTCCAGCTGGAACACCCCTATTGTGTCTCCCCTGGATATCATCTCGTAGGTGGCAGGGTCCTCAGAGGGAATGGTGGCCATGGACAGAGTGATTCCGTGGTGTTTCTCCAGAAGTCGGAAGGAGATATCCAGATGACTGAGCGCCCCAAGTCCCAGCAGATCCACCTTGAAAAGGCCCAGATCCTCTATGTCCTCCTTGTCCCATTGTATGACCGTACGGCCCTCCATGGAGCCTTTCTCTATGGGTACCAAAGTATGAACCGGCTCATGCCCCAGCAGGAATCCTCCGGGGTGGATTGAAAGGTGCCGTGGCACATCCAGGAGCTCGGAGCTCAAGCGAAGAAGATGTTGATGGATGGGCAAATCAGGCTCCATGCCGGCCATGCGAAGCTGCTCTGGAGTTATTTCCCCGTGATGGGGAAGAAGCTTGGCAAGCCTGTCCAAGCCGGTCTGGGCAAGCCCCAACACCTTTCCCACGTCCCTCACGGCCATTCTGGGTCTGTACCTAATGAAATTGGCTACCATGGCCGCTCGGTCTCGACCATAACGCTGGTAAACATGCTGGATCACCTCTTCTCGTCTTTGATGCATGATATCCAGATCTATGTCCGGTGGCTCTGCCCTTTCTTTGGAGATAAAGCGTTCGAACAGAAGCCCCATACGCACTGGATCCACGGCCGTGATACCCAGGCAGTAGCACACCGCAGAGTTGGCTGCAGAGCCCCTACCCTGGCAAAGTATTGAGTGTTCACCACAGAACCTGACAATTTCCCACATGGTGAGGAAATAGCCGCTGTAGTCTAGCTCCTCTATGAGAGCCAACTCCCGCTCCAGTTGGGCTATTACATCCGGCGGGACAGAGGAGCCGTACCGCTCAGCAGCTCCTCTGAACGTTAGTTCCCTGAGCCATTGGTGGGAGGTAAATCCTTGAGGAAGCCTTTCAGAGGGATATCTGTACCTGAGTTCATCCAGGGAGAACTTGCAGCGCCCGGCCACCTCCAGTGTGCGCTCCAGTGCTTCGGGAAGGTCCTGGTAAAGGCTCTGAAAAGCAAAAGGAGATAAAAGGGCATATTCCGCATTGGGACGGGTGAGGCGCCCGGCCTCGGCTAGCTTTACCCCGTTTCGAATGCAGGTCATTACATCCTGAAGGGGACGCCTGGAGGTGTTGTGGTAAAGCACTTCTGTGGCTGCCACAAGGGGTATGGAGTGCTTTCTAGCCCTTTCCAGGACCCTGCGTTCCTGATCTTTCTCCTCGGCCCTTCTGTGCCTGACCACCATGGCATAAAGCCTGTCTCCGAAAACCTCTTTGAGCATGTTGAGCACAGGGGTCGGCTCGGCCTTGGAAACCAAGGGACTTCCATCTCCACCCACCAAGGCCATGAGCCCTTGGGAATTAAGGCATACCTCCTCCCAGCTCACCAGACTTCTGCCCTTGGGAGAACGCATTCTTCCGAGAGTTATCAACCTGCACAGATTAGCGTAACCCTCCCGGTCCATGGCCAGGAGAAGCAACTGAGATGGAGGAGTATGAGGCCTCTTCTCATTTTGCAGGAAGTAATTCTTTGCCCCTGAATCGGGCCCATTAATCAAAGGCTCCTTGTTTCTCACATCTCCAACGCTCACCTGTGCCCCCACCACCAGATGGATTCCGGCCTCCCTGGCTGCCACATGGGCACGTACCACCCCGTACAGCCCATCTCTGTCCGTGAGCGCAATGGAGTTGAGGCCAAGGCGTCTAGCCTCATGCACCAGCTCACCGGGACTGCTGGCCCCCTCCAGGAAGGAGTAGTGGCTCTTTACCCAAAGGGGCACGTATCCCATACTCCCATCATCCAATTTCAGACCTCGAGTCTATATCCCTGAGTCTATTTCGCCCTCTGTTCACTCTACCCGCCCCTGTAGAAACCATTTCTTCCTGGGTGTGTCGTAATAAACCCAGAAGATATCTCCCCGCAAAGTCTCCAGGAAATAGTAGGAGCGGTGCACTTCTTTCCTCCACCAGCCTCCTGATATCACGTAAGGTCCCCAGAGGCGAACCACTGGCCCGCAGCGCAGATCCTTCACAAGCCATCCGTCCGGCTCGTGGCGAGGCCGCATTCCAAGGCACAAAGGCTTGATGTAAATCCTGCGTATGATGTTTCCACGGCCTGCCTTGGGCCTGGGCCTGGGAGGGCGCAGATGATCCAAGGGTTCCCAAGTAAAGCAGGCCTCCGGTAAGTGCCCTTCTAGCAGGCGTGGCTGTACCACCGCCTCATCCCCAAGCTCGGTTCTGAGTCTCGCCAAGGCCCGGTCTCCGGCAGAGAGATCCCTTCGGGAGATTTCCAGAAAAAACCTCAGCTGCTGGGGCTCTGCCGGAGTTCCATGAAGCCTGAGGCATATCTCCTCTACGGGGCATGGCAATGGCAAGGCCTCCAGCTTTATGCGCACGAGATCTAGGATGAGGGACTCCTGCAAGTTGGGTTGGGCTGGCCGAATTCGATCCGTGCGCTCCTGGCCCATGCCCATGACCCATCTGATCTCGAGTTCCCTCAAGGCATCTCCCCTGCGGGCCAGGCTGAGAAGTAAAGAATGGAGATGGCGCCGCACTAAAAACAGAAGAGGCAATGCATCAGACAGTGGCTCTTCCAGAAACACCACACAGCCTACCGGCTCCTCATGAATGCTGGGCATCAGGGACTCGTACCTGCCCCCTGAGGCTGCTTCGTATAAGTCAGAGGCTTCTTGGCCAAAGCGAAGTCTTATCCCTTGTCTGGGAAGCCTTAAGAAATCCCCTACGCTTCGAACTCCCAATCGCTCCAGGGTGTCCCTCAGATCAGGCCCTATGGATAGCCTTTCCAGAGGCACTGCCCTAAAAAGTGCGTCTTCCTCTTGAGGGGTTTTCAGAACCAGGATCCCATCGGTATTCCTTGCTATCCCATAGGTTCGAAAGCGAGAGAATCCCACTACCACCGAAGCTTTTCTGCCCTTGGCTGCAAGGGCGCCTTGAATCTGCCTGGCCCAGGCCGAGGCCGACCCGAAGAGACGTCCTAGACCTCTGCCCCTCAGCCAGAAGATCCCCGGCTCCTCTGCCATCTCCACCTCTGGAGAGAAGCTGCCAAGCAGCACCGTGAGCTCCCTCAGCTCCTCTTGAAGATCTCTGGGGGACACCCTGGCTGCCCGCAGCTTGGGTGCGAGGCTCAATCCCTGTGCATAACGCATTCCTGCGGAAATACCGGCTGACCGGGCTTCGGGACTCACCCAAAGTATCTTTGCCTGCGGACGGTCCTGGGCTACTACCGCTACTGGAAGGCCCTTCCATTCCGGATGGCGATCCAGAAGGATCTGCAGGGGGAGCTCCCGTAGATCAACACAAGCCAGGCGGTCCATGGCATGCAAACTCCTTGCTCCAGCCTGGTCCCCTCGCCTTGTCTTTGATAGCGTAGAGCTTACACGAGAAGAGCCCTTCATCCAGACAGGAGCGCTCGGCCCTCAACCTGATAGAGACCAGAGAGCTCACAGAAGGGGTTTCTTCTGGCTTTTCGGTCAGGAACACCAATGCGATGTCATGGGCACGGGCCAGGCCAGCCAGTCTTGTCTGGAGAGGAAGAGGCAGATCAGCCACAGTTCCCAGATCCAAAATTATAAGTCCAAAGGCCCCTGAACGAGCCAGCCGATCCACTGCCCTTGCCGCAGCACGCACCTCAGGGCAGCGCACTACGGCCAAGGCACCCAGATCCACTCCTGCCTCTTCCATGTCAGGGGGATAGAAACTACTATCCCTGGCAGTAATCCAGGCCACTGTCTCCCCTTCCATTTGGGCTTCCAGTACCAACCTGCCAGCCACGGTAAGCAAGGCTGTAGGGCCATATCCTGAGATCTCCACCAGCTTTCCCGAAAGATCCCTCCGGGTAAGCTCCATCTGCCTTGAAGGCCCTGAAGGGATCCTTGAAGGAACAAGCTTCACCAGATACTTTCCCATGTTGAGCTTAAGCCCGGCTCTTTCCACTTTTTTCACTCCTTTACTTCCCAGTTCGCCCCAGAGAAAACCTAATCCCCGCCTTCCTTAGGCCTGTAGGGGTATTCCAGATCCCTTCTGATCTGGATAACCTTGCCCAGGATTCTCACCTCCCATGGCTTGAAGCGCATGACAGGGAAATTCTGGTTCTCTGCATGGAGCTCTATATGCCCAGCCTTTATCCGAAACCGTTTCAAGGTGGCCTCATCCTCCACCAAGGCAACTACAATATCTCCGTCTTGAGCCACAGTTTGTCTGCGTACTATGGCTATATCGCCTGGCAGAATGCCTGCCCCGAGCATGCTCTCTCCCTTGACCCTCAAGGCAAAGAGATTTCCCCTGTCCCTATCCGTGGCCACAGCCACATATTCATCGGGCTCCTCCAGGGCTGTGGTAAGGGGCCCTGCTTGGACACGGCCCAGCAAAGGCACCAGGACCACCTCACGGGCCCCTTGGAAAAGTCTATAGCCGCGAGACTTGCCTGGTTCCCTAAGCAGTTTTCCCTCGGCCACCAGATTTTCCAGGTGACGACGAGCCGTTTCAACGGCTTTGAAACCCATGGCCTCCTGCACCTCCCGAACAGTGGGAGGGCTTCCAGCCAGGATCCGCTCCCTCACAAAACGAAGCACCCTCTCTCTGGTCTTTCCCTCTGGGCTGTAAGGCATGGCTCCCTCCTCTTCCAGAGGTTCGGTCTTGCTCCTGACATTTGTCAGATTAACAGACATTTGTCTGCTTTGTCAAGATCCTAGCCCTGTTTATTTGCCAGGTCCTGTGAGCTCGGTCTTATTGAAAAAGGCATGAAACAAAATCCACCAGGCTCTTCTCTTCCCCTGCCACAACCAAGAAGCCTTTGTACAGAATTGAACCAGAAATTTCCTTTTGGAGCCTTTAACCCAGGCCAAAGACCACTGGAAAAGGCATAACCCGGACTATTCCCAGAGTCCCGAGAGCCTAGGGGCCATGCCCCAAACCCCAGGCACCTTAATCCAGTTACAGTTCTAGACTGGGGTGAGAAGCGCCCTTTCATCCTGTGGCATTGGAATTGCTTTAAAAGCTTATTCATGCAGGCTGGATAATCTTCAAAGGGAGGAGCCCATGTCTCGCAAAGTATGTGTCCAACGCACTCTTGGGGAAAAACATCCCCATTTCTCCATAGGCGCAGCATGGGAAGGCTGGGAGCTGACGCCCCCCAGGGTGGGAGAGATTTACGTTCTATTCACTGAAAAAGGCTCGGTGTTTCGTACATCCAAGGTGATACAGGTGGGCCCTGGGAACTTCAAGACCAAAAACTCCCTATACACCATCTCTGTCCTTCAAGAAGACAATGATTCCTCCGGGCACACAACCCAGGAATTGACCTCAGCTCAATATAAATCTTGGAGTCCTTCGGAAGGTGTTCCCAGACAAGAACAATAATCATATCTCCAAGACCATTCCATCCTCAGCCATCTCCATCTCCACCTCTGCCATGCGCTGGATCATCTCTGGCCCTGGATGGAAAAGCATTATTCTTCGGGCCCTCAACTGCCCTTTGTGCTCCAGTATATCTTTATATCGCACGTGGGAGTGGTGGTCCTGCTCGAAGAAAAAACACTCACAAAGCAATAGATCACACCTTTCAGCCAAGCTGATGATCTGTTGATTCCATCTGGTGTCGCCCGTATAACCCACCACGACCCCTCCCCAGCTCACCCTGTACCCCCTGGAGGGTATAATTCCATGTTCCATCTTAAAGGCCTCTACATCCAAAGAGCCCTCCTTTAGGATCCCTCCAGGAGGCAAGCCCACGTACTTCACCTGGAATCTCCAGGAGTGGATCTCAAGCACATCCGGGTATGTGGCCTGCAACAGTTGGCTGCACCTCTGCTCTATTCCCTCTGGCCCCACAAGCAAAAGAGGTGAGGCCCTCTGGGAGACAAATTGATATTCGATGAAAAAGGATGGCAATCCCCCGAAGTGATCCCCGTGGCAGTGGCTTATGAGTATGGCCTCCACCTGAGCCGGGTCCAGCCCTGCGGCCTTCAAGGCCGGCAGGCTCGAAGGCCCGCAGTCCAAGAGCAGGTGGCGCTTCCCATCGGTGAGAACAAAACCTGAGAACTTTCTTCCTCCTGACCCAAAAGCATCCCCACTTCCCAGAACAATCAATTTAACCATTACCCCTCTCCCCTAAACCCTCTCCCTCCAGAGTCCTTGAGCCCCAAGCTTCCAAAGCTTGCCCTGCTCTCTTGCCTTGTGAGCCAAACCCCAGATTCCCACCCAGACCTCGGCTCTCTTTAATGCCTGGAAAATCAACTGGCTCAATGATCACTCTTTCCCGGCACCATGGGTACGAACCTCACTGGCAGCAGCCTTTCCACCTTGGCCCCCTGCTCGGTGCGGGTGATCCTGAGAAGCTCCTGCTCTCCTCTTCCCACCGGAACCACCATGCGGCCTCCTGTCTTGAGCTGCCTGAGCAGTTCCTGTGGAATCTCCGGGGGAGCTGCGGTAACAACGATGGCGTCAAAGGGGGCCTCCTCTGGCAGACCCTTGTAACCATCCCCAAAGATCACCTTCACGTTTCCATACCCGAGCCTCTTCAATCGCTGTCTGGCCTCATCTGCAAGGGCTTCAACTATTTCTATGGTATAGACCTCTTTGGCCAGCAAGGATAGCGCAGCCGCGTGATAACCTGAGCCTGTTCCTATTTCCAACACTTTTTCATGCCCCTTCAGCTCCAGGGCCTCGCACATGTAAGCCACAATGAAAGGCTGGGATATGGTCTGACCGTGGCCTATGGGAAGAGGTGAATCCTCATAGGCCCTGTGAACCTCGGTCTCTGGCACAAACCTGTGCCGCGGGACAGAAGCCATGGCCTCCAGCACCCTTGAATCCCTTATGCCCCGGGCCTCAATCTGCTCCCTTACCATCCTGGCCCTTTCCTGGCCCATGGCCAAGTCTCTATCCATGGGCACAGGACTCTCTGCCCAGGCTCCTAGGCCCCAAAAAGCAAGCAAAAGCAGACCGCCTTTCCTTGTAAAGATTTGGCTTACCAAACTCTTCCCGCCTGCAGTCCAGTAATCTGTTGACCTCAAGGAAAGGTTGATATAGTGTTCATAACATGGCCTTACTGTGAATCTCCCGGGCAAAGCATAGCAGACGCTCATTGTTGAGTTCAAGGATAACCTGTTGTATGGGGTTGCAAGCATCGGGCAGACTTCTTGGAATTTCCAGAATTGGTCTCTGGCCAAAGCCGCCCAGCGGATTGGATTACCATAAGGAAAGGGAGTCAAGACTATGGATGAGCAAGCATATAAGCAGCTTTGTGAAGCAATGGCCCAAAGGGGTGGAGCCTATCCGGGCATGGATATTCCAGAGTTCTATGCATTGGCAAGGGAGATGTTCACCCAGGAAGAAGCCAGGGTATGTGCAGCCATGCCCAGGAGACCCTCCACTGCAAGCCAGATAGCTGAGTGCGTGGGAATGCAGGAGCAAAAGGTGGCCCAGCTGCTGGAGGCCATGGCTGACAAGGGGCTGTGCACCACAGTGACTGGAGCCCAAGGGGAAATGCTTTATGCGGCAATACCCTTTGTGCCTGGCATCTTTGAGTTCCAATTCATGAGGGGTACGGCCACACCCAGGGATCAACGTCTGGCCAGGCTCATTCGAGATTACAAGAAGGCGGTGGATTCCAGAAGAGGGGGTGCCCAGCGTATCAACTTCCCCCTCAACAGGGTGATCCCCGTAGAGCGAACCATTCAGGCCGGGGCCAGGCTGCACACCTATGAGCAGGTCTCGGCTTACATAGAGAAATATGAGCCCATTTCGGTTTCCACCTGTTTTTGCCGTCATGAGGCAAGGCTCATCGAGGGGTCAGATTGCGGTAAACCCAACCAGGTTTGTATGCAGTTCGGAGGGGGTGCCAGGTACGTCATAGAAAGAAAGATGGGCAAGGAGATCTCCAAAGAGGAGGCCAAAGCTGTGCTTAAGAAGGCTGAAGAGGCAGGCCTGGTTCATGCCAGCATGAACACTCAGGAGATAGACTTCATTTGCAATTGCTGCCCTTGCCATTGTATGATCCTCAAGACAGCCCTGGCCCAACCCAGCCCGGGCATGGCGCTGCACTCAGGTTTTCAGCCTAGATTTGATCCTGACAGGTGTGTGGGGTGTGCCACGTGCGTGGAGAGGTGTCCGGCACAGGCCCTGACAATGGTGGAAGAGCTGCCAAGGCTCAGCGAGAGCAGGTGTTTCGGATGTGGCGTTTGTGCCAGCGGTTGTGTTTCTGAGGCCATTCAACTAGTGGAAAGGCCCCAGGTGCAGCCGCCTCCTTTGGACAGAAAGGCGCTCAAACAGGCTCTTTCCACCTCAGGGTGATGTGGCAGGCATCAAACCAAGGCCCTTTGTGCCTAGAGAAAAGCTACAGGAGGAACAGAATTGTCCATATTGTTTGAGCAGATGAGAATCAGGCAGCTCACCCTGAAGAACCGTTTTGTCAGATCGGCAACCTGGGAGGGAATGGCCGATGATGATGGAAGGGTTACCCCTCAGCTGATGGAGTTGATGGCTGAGCTGGCCGCAGGGGGAGTGGGACTAATAATCACGGGCCATGCATACGTAAGCAAAGAAGGCCAGGCGGGCCCGAGGCAGTTGGGCATTTACAGTCAGGAGCTTGTAAAGGGCCTGGCCCAGATGACCACTGCCGTGCATGAAAAAGGGGGCAGTATAGTTGTTCAGCTGGCACACGCTGGCATACAGGCTGCGTACAAGTTAACCGGCATAGAGCCTATCGGTCCTTCGGGCCCCACCACACAGGACTCTCCGGGAAGAGAGATGAGCCCTGAGGAAATAGAAGGAGTGGTGGAGGCCTTTGGCAAGGCTGCAGCCAGAGCTGTGGAGGCCGGTTTTGACGGGGTACAGATCCATGCTGCCCACGGTTATCTCTTGAGTCAGTTTCTCTCCCCTTACTTTAACCGCAGGAAAGACGATTACGGTGGATCCCTGGAAAATAGAGCCAGGGCCCTGCTTCAGGTGGTATCCAGGGTAAGAGGGGCCATCGGTCCCCAAAAGCCCTTGTTGGTCAAGATGAACTCCCAGGACTTTCTGAAAGATGGACTCGCTCTTGAGGACTCGGCAAGGGTGGCTCAACTACTTGCCGAAGCGGGCGTGGATGCCATTGAGGTAAGCGGGGGAATGAGACTGGCTGGCCCTCAATTCATGCCATCCAGATTGGGCATAAAGGAGCAGAGGCAGGAGGCCTATTTCAGGGAGGCAGCTAGGCTCTTCAAGGAAAAGACCGGGATCCCTGTGATGCTTGTTGGTGGCATAAGATCATTTCAGGTGGCCGAAACCTTGGTGGAACAGGCAGGGGTGGACTACATCTCCATGAGCAGACCCTTCATCAGGGAGCCATGGCTCATAAACAGATGGAAAGCAGGTGATCTGAGGAGGGCCTTTTGCCTCTCTGACAACCAGTGCTTCGCTCCTGCCCAGGCTGGTGAGGGCATTTATTGTGTGACGGCCCGCAGGGAAGCCCAGGGGGACTGAAGCCAAAAGGCGCTTTATTCTGGCTCACAGAAGGATGAGTCAGGATCCTCAAGCCTTTGGCTCGAGGCCGCCTAGGCTTTCTTTGAGCTTTTTCAACACCTCCTGCATCACGGCCCCGCAGGAACCTCTAATCAGCAGGTCTGCCATGGAATCAAGGGCAGTGGGGTCTCTATTCACTATGACCAACCTGGCCCCTCCCTCCTTGGCCACCACAGGCATGGATGCTGCAGGCTGCACCAGAAGAGAAGAACCCAGCACCAAAAAGAGTTCGGCCTCCTGCGAGCGCCTGAAGGCCTCGGCGGTCTCCTTTTCAGGCATGGCCTGTCCAAAAGAAATGGTATCGGGTTTCAGCAACCCCCCGCAGGAATCACAAAGGGGCACCTTCAGCCCGCCCAGGACCATGGCATGGATATCCTCCCTGGGCCAACGTTTCCTGCAGGAAAGGCAAGATACGGTTCTGCAAGTGCCATGAAGTTCTATGACCCTGGAGGGAGAGCTCCCAGCCAGCTGATGCAGGCCGTCTATGTTCTGAGTTATGATTGAATCCAGCAGTCCCAGCTGCTCCAGTTCCACCAGAGCCATGTGGGCTGCGTTGGGCTTTGCCCGGCTTATGATGCTAAAGGCCTCGGTGCTCATCTCCCAATATCTCTGCCTGGAAGAGACATTGGATAGGAAATTCTGGAAGGTGAAATCCTGCGGGTCGTACCTTTGCCAGAGCCCACCAGGGCTCCTGAAGTCCGGAATTCCACTCTCGGTGCTAACCCCTGCCCCTGTGAAACCCACGGTGTTTCTGGACTCAAGTAGCCACTTGGCCAGTCGCAGGTATTCTTCCACTCAAGCCCCCTTTTAAACAAAAAAAGGGGGATGGGCCCCGCCCACCACCCCTTTTAGCCGCCATATGCCGAGGGACGGAATCGAACCGCCGACACGCGGATTTTCAGTCCACTGCTCTACCGACTGAGCTACCTCGGCTCTGGACAAAACCTTGTATATCGCACTCCGATGTCTCAGTCAAGGCCAAACCCAAAAGCCTTACCATGACTGTGCCCTTTGGAGGACGCTCGGCCCACCATCCCATACAAGAGAACCCGCCGTAAATCCAAGACCAGTGGGACCTGGCTTCTCTACCCAGGGGCCTAACTTCCAGAGCTCATGGAGGCTTTGCCAGGTGTTGCCATTACTTTTGCGCTGTTCTTATGGGAGATGGCGTTCTTGCCTGGGCACAACCCCCATCAAGGTATCCTGTCCATGAGTCATGCTTTTGTACAACATGATCCTAAGGCCTGAAAACTCTCAAGTGTGCAATATCCCCTGTACTCAAGGGCGGCCAGGATGGCCCCTTACCCATTATTCCCCCATGTCTCCCAAGACATATTGAAGGATGGTCACGGCCGCCAAGGCTGCCGTCTCTGTGCGAAGGATTCTGGGCCCCAGGCCCACTGGAACAAACCCAGCCTCCCCAAGCCCCTCTATCTCTTTTTTTTCAAGCCCTCCTTCTGGCCCCACAACCACCCATGCCCTAGATGGTCTTCTTTCAACTCTGGCCAGGACCTCCCTGAGATGGCTCCTTGTTTCCCCCTCCCAAAAAACCAGTCTCAGGGCTTGATCCTGCTCTTGATATTCTAGGAATTTCTTTAGGTTCCATGGTCCCATAAGCTCCGGCACACTGCTGCGGCCGCTTTGCCTGGCTGCCTCCTCCAAGATCTTTTGCCATCTGCTCCACCTTTTCTGGCTTATCATATCTTCTCTGGGGAAAAAGGATCTCTTACAAAGCAGTAAGCCAATACCCTTGATGCCCAGCTCAGTACACTTCTGTAGAACCCAGTCCATCTTGGCCGGCCTTGGCACCCCCTGGACGAGCAATATCTCCAGGCTAGATTCGGTATTCAAGGTCCTCGTCCTCATCACCTGAAGAGTGATGCTCCCGTCTGGCAAAACCTCCGCAATGCTAGCCTCCCCTTCCATTCCAAGATTGTCGAAAACATTTACCCGGTCCCCTGGCCCAAGCCTCAAGACCTTAAGAAGTCTTCTGGCCTCACTGCCCTTGAGAAGGTACTGTTGACCCTCCAACACCGCTTCCTTAAGTAGAACCCTCGGCCTGCTCATTTTTCCCTTGCCATGACCAGGGCTATCCAATCGCCCTTTGTTCGGCGATCCTTTAAGACCATCCCAAATCTCTTGAAGCTTTCACAGACGCTCTCCCACTCTTGGCAGAGAATTCCAGACAGAATTGAGCTTCCCCCCAATTCCACCAAGGAGGATACCTGCCTTGCATTTTCCCTGAGGGTCTTTCCCGTGAGATTGGCCACCAGCAAGGGGAACAAACTGCCTCTCATGGAATCCAAATCCCCCTGTATCAAATCCACCCTGTCGAGGAGCTGGTTCAGTCTCAGGTTTTCCCTGGCCGCATCCACAGCAAGAGGATCCCTGTCCAAAGCCACCACCCTCTTCACACCAAGTTTTGCCATGGCCATGGCCAAGATTCCAGTACCTGTGCCCAAATCCACAGCCGAAGCCGGTACTTGACTGCCTGAAAGTAGCTCATCTAGGAACTCCAGACAGAGTCGGGTGGTCTCATGGAGACCTGTACCAAAGGCTTGGCCTGGTTCCACTTGAATCACCCACACTCCTTCTGGCCCTTCATAGGACTCCCAAGGAGGACATACAGCCAACCTCTGGCTGATCCTGCAAGGCTTGAAATGCACCTTCCAAGCCTGCGCCCATCCAGGGTCCTGGAGTTGTTCCAACTCTATGGAAAAGATGGGTGTGTCTCCGTGGATCTCTTCCAATGCTACGGCATACTGCATCAATTGGCAGCGCAAGCTCTCAGAGGTCCTTTCATCTTTGCAATAGGCCAAGAGCATACAAGCTCCAGGACCCTCTTTTAGCTCCGAGCCCTTTAAGCCGTTTTCATCCAAGAAGGAAATCACAGCATCCAGGGCCCATGGTTTCAGGGAAATCCTCAAGCACCACCATTGGGAGCACATACTAGGCATGATTCAGAAAGAAGGAGGGAGCTTGACCCTGAAGGTTGTTCCTTGCCCGGGGCGATTGTCCACCTCGATTCTGCCACCGTGCATCTCCACTATCCGGCGCACAATGGCCAACCCCAAGCCAGTACCTCTGTTCTTGGTGGTGAAAAAGGGATTGAAGATATTGGGCAGAATATCCGATGGAATTCCGCCTCCTGTGTCCGAAAGCTCTGCCACCACCCAGGTGCCTTCTTCCTCGGAGGCCAGGTAAGTTCTCAGGCTCAAAGTGCCCTTGCCACTCATGGCATCAAGGGCATTCTGCATCAGGTTCAAGAAGACCTGCTTGAGCTGATCCCTGTCGCACTGCACAGGAGGCAAGCCCCCTGTGAATTCTTTGCGAACCTTCAATCTGGGCTCTTCCAGCTGAACCCGCACAGACCTATAGCATTCCTCCAGGAGGGAGGAAATCTCTGTTTCCTCTCTATGGCCTGGAGACACCTTGGAGAAGTCCAGGACTCTGCTCAGGATTCCTTCCAGTCTCTCCACTTCCTCATAAATGATGCGAGAATAGTCGTCTTTGTGCTTTTTTTGCAACAGCCTGGCATAGCCTCCTATGGAAACAAGAGGGTTCCTTATTTCGTGGGCCATGGTGGCCGCGAATTCACCCAGTGCAGCCAGCTTTTCCGACTGAATGAGCCTTTGCTGCATGGCTTGAAGTTCTTGATGTGCCTGCCTCAGGCTCTCAAAAAACATGGCATTCTGAATGGCCAGCCCGGCAAGAGACGCAAAAGCCCCGAGAAATCTCAAGTCTCTTTCCACTATGGGACGTCTAGAATAGATGTTGTCCACCAAGATGACCCCAAGGGCCTCTCCCCTTGCCACCACCGGTGCCATGGCGCACTGAGTGCCTATCTCCAAAGGGCTCAAGAGCTCTATTCCCCTTGGGTTCTCCCTGGGATCCAGGCAAAAAGCCCCTTTTGCCCTCAAGGCGCGCACAAGAACACACTCTGTATCATCCAAAGGTATCCTGATGGAGGTTGCCACCTTTTGGATAAGCGTATTTTCAGTCATCCTGGCATCTTGAGACAAAGCCCATTCCAACCACTGGTGCAGGTCCCATTGGGACCTGGTCATTTCGCCCCATATCCTGCCCGCATCATCGGCACTTGCAGGTCCGACCCCCACCCGACCCTGCAGAACTCCATCCCTCTCATTGACCAGAAAGAGCATGGCCCGATTGAATCCCAACCCGTTCCCCAGGGTAAGTGCCACCAGGATCACCCTAAGGAGGCGTTGCACATCCGTGGCCTTCATCATGGCAGAACCGCTGGCATAAAGAATGGTGAGTTCCCTGACCATGGATTCCTTTTCCAGGACCAGCTGTTCTATGTGCTTGTGGTGCATGGCCCTGGCAAGAGCCCCGGCTATGAAACCGCCCATGGTCTCAAGCAGGCTGAGATCCTGATCCGTGAAAGGCCCGGGCTGTTCTCCAGAACCCGAAACCCGATCATAAAGGCTCATCACTCCCATGATCTTTCCCCTCTCCACCAAGGGGACACACGCGCAGCTGCTGACCTCTACACCTAGGTCCTCACCAGAACAAAAGCCTGCTTTGTCCGAAACCACCATACGATGAGGCTTGGCTGTCCTGACCACAGGGCACTCAGATGCTGCTTCGTTCTTGAACTCCTCTTTGCGCTTGATTCCACCTCCTGCAACAGATGTGACACGATAAAGCTGCAACTCCTCGTCTAGGAGCCTCAGGACACCGGCTCTAGCCCCTACCACCCTCACCGTGGTCTCCAGGGCCAGTTCCATGAGGGGATCCAGATCCAGGGTGCCACCAACTGCTTTCCCAACTTCATTGAGGGCCTCCATCTCTTGTAGCCTTAGCCGTAGCTGTTCCCTGAGTTCCTCTGTGATCATGCACCAGGCCAACTCTCCGCCTGCCAGTTGAAGCATCCTGACCTGTTCCTGAGATATCTGTTTGGAGGTCCCATGCAGAAGTACAAGAACGCCTTTCTGCTCGCACCCCGGTGTTCCGGCAGGCACAGCCAGCACTGTCCCGTAAGCGGGAAAATCATCCGCCCAACGCTCCTCGGTCAAACCACCAGCATCAGATTTGTCCAGGAAAATCACCCTGCCATCTAACCCACATGCTCCCACTACTCCTTCGCCCACGGCAAAAGGTGCGCTGCTCTTGATGAGCTCCCAACCGTGACTCGATTGGGTAGCCTCAAAACCACGCGCTTCCTTATCCTTCCAGTAGAATACTGCCGAATCGAAACCCAACTCATGGGCCAGGAAACCAAGCGCCTCCCCCAGACGCCTCTGGAGGGAGCCTTCCCCGGAGGTGATCTGTCTAACCCTCTCCAGGACATGAACTAAATCCATTTCCAAAACCCCTTAAATTGTTGCGAATATGTGTCTGGCTTGCAAAGATGGGGGGATATTATCATGAGGAAAGCAATTTATTCAACTTTGGGCAAGAAGAGGTTTCCCACCGGCCAAGGCCAAGAGGGTACAGCCATCTTCTGTCGGCCAGATCAAGAAAATCAGCACAGGGATTTCAGAGCTCCCGCACTCACTCCCCCCGGCGGCGTTCATCTTCTTCTTGGGAGGTCTTGCAATCTATGCAAAGTGTGGTCACAGGCCTGGCCAAGAGCCTCTGCTCCGATATCTCTTCACCACATTCTTCGCAAATACCGTAGGTCCCCTTGTCTATCCTGTCCAGGGCTTCCCGGATCTTGGAAATCAGCTTTCTCTCCCTGTCCCTTATGCGAAGCATGAAATTGCGATCGCTTTCCACAGAAGCTCGATCAGTGGGATCCGGAAAGCTTTCCTCATCATCGGTCATGTTGGTAACGGTCCTAGCTGCATCATTTAGCAGGGCCTCAAGCCTTTCATTGAGTAGCTTGCGAAAAAACTCTCGCTTCTGGGCATCCATAGCAGTCTCCGAAGCGCAAGGGATAGGCCTACTTCTAAAGTATATCATGATAACCCATGCCCAAGGCTTCTGTAAACCCCATGGATGATTCCCTAAATCCCTTGAGGCATCTCCTTTTCCCACAATAAAAGACTTGCCAGGGCCCGTTTGGGGCAAGGCCTGAATCATGAATCCAACTGGGACAGGTACCAGGAGTAAGTCCAAGTCAGGCCTTCCCTGAGCTGGATCTTGGGCCTCCAACCCAGACTTCTCAAGCGCGAAACATCCAGGAGCTTTCGAGGCGTTCCCTCTGGCTTGGAAGGGTCAAACCTGATGGGCACCTTGCAACCCACGACCTCTGCCACCAGTTGTGCCAGCTCCTCCACGCTACAGTCCAGTCCGGTTCCTATGTTGATGAAGCAGGGTTGCTGTGGCTCAAAGAGCTGGGAAAGAACGCTGTCTGGAAGTTGCATCAGGAACACACATGCGTCTGCCATGTCATCTACATGCATGAACTCCCTACGCACCTTGCCCGTGCCCCAAACACTAACGGCAGGGTATGCCTCATAATTGGGCTTTAGGGCCTCAGAAATGTGGGAGACTCTGCTGGCATCAGCGTTGGGCAGATGCACCGGATGTCCGTGGGAGCGGCAGATGGCAACAAGGCTGGAGAGATATTCTGGGGGGATGAGCCCGAACCTTCTTTGGTCTGCCTCTATGGCGGCCCAGTCGCCCCTGGCCGCAAGATGGGCCAGGTGGAACTTGCGTATGAGGGCTGGCAGCACATGGGAGGTTTCCAGGTCAAAGTTGTCTTGGGGGCCGTATAGATTGGTGGGCATCACGGATATGAACCTGGTGCCGTGCTGCAGGTTGTAAGAACGGCACATGATGATCCCTGCTATTTTGGCCAGGGCATAAGGCTCGTTGGTGGGCTCCAGAGGACCGCTCATGAGATATTCCTCTTTTATGGGCTGAGGGCAGTCCCTGGGATAGATGCAAGAGGAACCAAGGAAGAGCAGACGCTCCACCTTTGCCTTCCAGGCAGCATGAATCACATTGGTCTGGATGGCCAGATTCTCGTAAATGAACTCCGCAGGATAAGTGATGTTGGCCCAGATGCCCCCAACTCTGGCTGCAGCCAGGAAGACATGGCTGGGCCTCTCAGAAAAGAAAAAATCTTCCACCTGTTCTTGACGGGTCAGATCCAGTTGTTCATGAGTGCGCAAAATGAGATTATTCTGCCCCAGGGATTTTAGCTTTCTAACCAGTGCCGAGCCTACCAGACCCGTGTGGCCTGCCACGTAAATGCCTGACATCTTTTTTTTATCCTGCACCCAGAACAGACCTTCTTTATGTTCCAGGGTCAGATATGGATTCAAATTCCACCCCACATGGCCGGCATCCAGTGAGGTTTTTAGTGATGACTGGCTCAATCGAGAATTGCGGCTTATTCTACCTTGAGGCAAAAGAATTCTATGCTTGTGCTTCCTCCAGACAAAGCTCCTAGCCCATGGCTGAGATAGCCTCAAAACCCCTTGGCGCCAGATACCGATCCCTGGGAAACAAGAAAGACCATTGGCAGGAACTCATTCCCCCTCCACGATCCCGGGCCTTTTCGTGCCCAAGGCAAGTTGACGAACCAGATCCTGGCAATGTCTTAGCTGCAGGAGTTCTTCCATGTCCGCCCTTACCATTATGCTTACCAGTTCCTGGAATGTGACTTTAGGCTCCCAACCAAGAATCCTCTTGGCCTTGCTGGAATCACCCCGCAGGGTCTCCACCTCAGTGGGCCGAAAGTAACGTGGATCTATTCTGACCAGCACCGAACCGGGCTTCAAAAAATCCTTAGCAGAGGCAATTTTACATGTATGTTCAGAATTCAGGCAGGAAAACAAATCTGGTCTATCCTCCACAGAAGCCAGGATTCCCACCTCTTCTGTACCGCAACCTTCCCATTTTAGCTCCATTCCCCCTTCCATGAAGGCTCTTTCACAGAATTCCCTCACACTGTGGCATTCTCCGGTGGCCACCACAAAATCATCAGGTTCATCCAACTGTAGAATTTTCCACATGACCTCCACGTAATCCGGAGCATATCCCCAGTCTCGCCTAGCCTCAAGATTGCCAAGATAAACACATCTTTCCAGACCCAGGCGGATCCTTGCCACGGCCCTGGTGATCTTTCTGGTCACAAAGGTCTCCCCGCGACGGGGAGATTCATGGTTGAAGAGAATCCCATTGGATGCAAACAGACCATAGGCTTCCCTGTAATTGCGCACCATGTGATACGCATAAACCTTGGCAGCCGCATAAGGGCTCCTGGGTTGGAAAGGAGTCTGCTCACTTTGTGGGGCCGGAGCCCCCCCAAACATCTCCGAGGAAGAAGCCTGATAGAAACGAGCCTTGACCCCGCTTCTTCTCAGTGCCTCCAGTAACCTGGTGGTGCCCAGGCCCACCACATCTCCGGTATAGTCAGGCATGTCGAAGCTGACCCGTACATGGCTCTGGGCAGCCAGATGGTAAACCTCGTGAGGCATCACGTTGTAGACCAGGTGTGCCAGCTGACCTGAGTCCGACAGGTCTCCGTAATGAAGGAAGAGCCTTGCTCCTGGTTCATGGGGATCCGTGTAAATGTGCTCTATGCGGTCCGTGTTGAAGGTGCTAGAGCGTCTTATGAGACCGTGCACTTCATAACCTTTGGACAGCAGGAGCTCAGCCAGATACGAGCCGTCCTGCCCTGTGATACCAGTTATCAGGGCGGTCTTTGTTGAGGCCATCTGATGTGCTCCTGATCTCCTCAAGATGACCCATAGCAGCATGGGCCCTTCGATCCTAGCCAAGGCAAAGGTAAGCTGTCAAGCCATGGAAAAGCTGGGAGATCCCACAAAAGCTTGGCCCAAGGATGAAACAGAGCCCCTCTGGCGCCTCTTGCTCAAAGGGATGGGGGAAAGAGCAGGGCCAGAGGGGCAGGAGGATGCACCCATCAGAAATCAGGCTCCAGCACTATTCTGCGGGTGATGTTTCCAGAGTGAGCTTCCTCGAAGGCTTCCTTGATCTGACTCATGGGCCTTGTCTGAAGGAAGGGCTCTATCTGAATCTTGCCCTCCTGGACCATCTTGAGCACCACAGGATAATACTTGGGCAGACAACCCCAGGTGCCTATTATCTCGGCATCAAAGGCCATGAGCCTCGAGATGCTGTACTCGTTCTTGGCCATTCCAAAGCCCACCACCACCAGTTTCCCCACAAAGGAAAGCAAGGTAAGGGCTATGTCCTGACCAGCCTTTGTCCCGGTTACTTCGAAGATCTTCCACCCCCAGTTGTGGGGAAGCTTGTTAGCCTTGCAGATATCTCGAAACTCGTTCTGGATCGTCTTGGCGTCTTTGTCCTTGGAGTTGATTATGGCATCGGCTCCGAACTTGAGAGAACGCTCCAGTTTCTCCTGATTCCGAGCTATGGCCACCACAAATCCTGCCCCCAAGGCTTTGACCATCTGGGTCATGTAAACGCCCACCCCTCCGGTTGCGCCTATCACTACGGCCAGATCTCCTTCTTTGAATTCCGCCCTCATGGCAGCCTGGTATGGGGTGGTCACTGCATCAGCCACAACTGCGTAGTGGGACAGCGCAATGCCCTTGGTATCCTCTATTACACAGAGGTCCTGCGATGGAACCGGAATATGACTCGAAAACCCCCCGTAAGGTCCCAGGCTGTTGCCGGGCATCTTCTGCGCAAGACACCTGTTGCCCCGACCCGCAGCACATATGGGGCAGTTGTTACAGGGCATTACAGCTGGAACAATGACTTTCTTCCCCTCCAGGTCACCGGCCACGACCGTGCCGCTGATCTCATGCCCGAGGGTCAGGGGAGGTTTTTCCACAGTGGGCACCCCATCATAGAAATACCCCAAGTCCGTGTGACACACTCCACAGCCTGCCACCTCCACAAGGGATTCACCCGGTTTCAGCTCAGGCACATCCAGTTCGGCTCTTTCCAATAGCCCTTGGGTCACCGCCCCTGTTTCCCTGTCTTTACTCCAGGGCCTTTTCATCTGCCAGGTTTGGATCTTCTTGGGTGCTGCCATGGGAACCTCCTTTCAGGTCTGTTTGGTCTTTTCTGAACCCAAGAAAAAAGTGCCTCGAGTAACTTTTACTCACTTTGGTTACAATGGCTACTCTGCTTGACCGCCTGATCAACCTCCATCCACTGGACGCGTGTAAATCACCTTGAATCGGTCCGGGGCAGCCTCCAAACACTGGAGGCACTCCCCTTCTAGGCTCCCAGGCGAAACCGGCTCCAAACGCACCTCCAGGCCCAAGGAGCGATAAAGCTCCACCGCCTCGCTCAGCCTGGGCTCTGAAGCCACAAACTGCCTTGTCCAGCCATCTTCCCCTGGGCTCAGCTGGTCTTTTGGAATCTCCTGCACTTGTCTAACTCCCATTGTATTAGCCTGTACGCTGGCCCAATGAAGGCCTCAATCACTTTTCCAAACACCTTCATTGCTGTTTCTTGAGAGCAAAGGCCATGGTCTCCATCAACACATAGGCCGCCTGTAAGGCTGAAGTCGGACACAGTGGGAAACATTCCTTACACTCCCAGCAGACCTTGGAAGCTATCTCTGGAATAAAACTTATCTCCCTCCTGGTTCCCCTATCTATGAACCCCACGGCGTTCAGTTTCTTAATCTCTGAACAATATCTCACACAAAGCCCGCACAGAATACAGAAAGAAGCCTCCTTTTCGAATCGATCCGGATCCGCACCATACTCACGGCCCAACTCCACAAGCACAGGTGAGTGGGGTGCATGGGCCAGAAGCATCTCCAGTATACTGCGGCGGATCATGTCGATCTTGGGTGATCTGGTCCTGACAACCAGATCCTTCTCCACCGGATAGAGACACGCAGCCACCAGCCGAGACCTGCCCCGGCTCTCCACTTCCACCGTACAGATTCGACAGGCCCCGTAAGGCTCCAGCTTTTCGTGGTGACAAAGGGTTGGAATTTTAATGTTTTCCTTTTCCGCAGCCTGAAGAATGGTCATTCCTTGCCTTGCCACCACATCTTTGCCGTCTATTTGGAGCAGGATCTCTGTCATCACTCTTTCCTCTGACATGCTTTTTTTGAGGGAATTTTCTCTATTATTCTCTGGCTCTTGGGAACTCTCTTGTCAGGGCGTAGTCTCCTTTTCTTATGGCAGCTTCAAGATCCTATCCTTGCTGGCCCGGGTTCACCTGGGCCTGAATTGCCTCGGGCACAGGCTGGCCCGAGATTTTCTTTACAGCATTGAATTTGGGCGGACATACCTCAAAACAGGTCCCGCATTTGGTGCACTTTTGCTGGTCTATGACGTGCACCACTTTCTTGCCACCGGCTACAGCCCCTGCCGGACACTTTCTGAGGCAATTCATGCAGGCCTTGCACTTCTGCGGGTCAATATAGTAGGAAATCAGATTCTTGCAAGAAAGTGCCGGGCATTTCTTCTCCCTGACATGGGCCTCATACTCTTCCCTAAAGTATTGCAGTGTACTCAAGAAGGGATTGGGAGCAGTCCTGCCTAAGGCGCACAGGGAAGCCTCCTTGGCAACCTCGGCAAGTTCCTCCAGGAGCTGGATGTCGCCCTCTTTCCCCTCACCTCGGGTAATTCGGGTCAGCACCTTGAGCATCTGGCGGACCCCTTCCCTACAGGGCACACACTTACCGCATGATTCATCGGTAAGGAATTCCAAAAAGTATCTGGCCACATCCACCATACAGGTCTCTTCATCCATGACGATCATGCCGCCGGAACCCATCATGGATCCTGCCTGTGTCAGCTCATCAAAACCAACCTTCAGATCCAACAGGTGTTCAGGGAGGCAGCCCCCCGAAGGCCCCCCGGTCTGAACTGCCTTAAAGCCCTTTCCCCCTGGAATTCCTCCGCCAATGTCGTAGATGATCTCCCTCAGTGTGGTTCCCATGGGCACTTCCACAAGCCCCGTGTTTGTTATCTTACCCACCAGAGAAAAGATCTTGGTGCCCTTGCTGGTGTCTGTTCCCAGCTCACAGAACCAGTCCGCCCCCTTGTTGATGATGATGGGCACGTTGGCCCATGTCTCCACATTGTTGAGCACGCTGGGCCTGTCCCAGACCCCCTTGACCGCTGTGTGGATATATTTGGGCCTTGGCTCCCCCACCTTTCCCTCCAGGGCAGTCATGAGCGCGCTGGACTCCCCTGAGACAAAGGCTCCAGCCCCTCTGTGCACCTTTACCTCAAAATCAAAACCAGATCCCAATATGTTCTTGCCCAGAAAACCCTTTTCCATTGCAGCTTCTATGGCAAAGCCCACATTCTCCACTGCCAGAGGATACTCCTGCCGCACGTAGATGAATCCATGGCGGGCTCCCACTGCGTATCCCCCTATGATCAAGCCTTCCAGTACCGAGTGCGGATTACCCTCCAGGAGGCTTCTGTCCATGTATGCCCCGGGGTCCCCCTCATCTGCATTGACTATGACGTACTTGACATCTCCTGGGGCCTTTCTGGACTCCTCCCACTTGCGCCCAGTGGGAAATCCTCCGCCGCCTCTTCCCCTCAGATTGGATCTTTTGACCTCCTCCAAGACCTCTTCGGGAGTCATTTGGAAAAGTGCCTTGGCCAGGGCCGAATATCCCCCTATGGCAAGATAGTCCTCCAGGCTCTTGGGATCGATACTCCCATTGGAACCAAGCACTATTCTCTGCTGGTTCTTGTAAAAGGGAATCTGGGACTCCTGGACTATCTTTTGCCCGGTTTGTGGGTCTTGGTACAGAAGCCTTTCCAGGATCTTTTCTTGCTTCAGGGTTTGCTCTACTATCTCAGGCACATCCTCGGGCTGCACCTTCAGGTAGCATATGCCTTGGGGATGGATCACTATGATGGGGCCTCTTTCGCAAAAACCGTGGCACCCGGTCCTCCTGAGTTGAATCTTACCTTCCAGACCCTGAGCTGCCAGCTCTTCCTGGATGGCCTGGGCCACTTCCCTGCTCCTGGCAGCGTGACAGGCCGATCCAGAACAAAGGGAGATGCATCTCCTTTGAGGGTCTCTCCGGGAGAGGATTTCATTTCTCAGCTCTTCTAGTTCCGCAGGTGAGTTTATCCTGGGCATGGTCCCGTCCTATTCGTACTGATTGAGCACTTCAGATGTTTTGGATGGCGCCATGGCGCCGTATGTCTTTCCATCTATCTCCATGACCGGCCCCAAGGCACAGCAGCCCAGGCAGTTCACGGTCTGGAGGCTGAATTTGAGCTCTGCATCCGTCTCTCCAGCCCTTATGCCGGTGAGGCTTTCCACTGATTCCAGGACCCTCTGTGCACCTCGCACATGACACGCGGTGCCCATGCAGATGTGAATTTCGTGACGGCCTTTAGGCACCAGACTGAAGGCCTTGTAAAAAGTGGCCACATGCTGAATGCGGCTGATGGGAACATCCAGTCTCTGGCTGACCCTTTCCAGGGCCTCTTTGGGAAGCCAGTGAAATTCCTTTTGTATTTCCAGAAGTACCTGGATGAGGGAACTTTCATCTCCATCATACTTCTCTATGATCTCATCTAGTCTACCCTTGTCCATGGCATCCTCGTGCACATGCTTTAGAAATTTCTCTTGCAGAGATTGAACCAACCAGGTTCTCTTTCCTTCCCCTGAGCCCACAGCGTCCTAATCTCTTTTCCCCAGAGTTTCCCTGGAAATCCAGAGACCTGTGGCACAGCTGGCCCCCTGTCAGGATATGGGGATATCCCCTCAGGCCAATTGAAAGCTTTTGGCCTGCCAGTCATACCTTATCAACCCTCTTCGGGAAAGACCTGTGAGCTGTCTGGAAACCTCTGAGGCACTGAGGCCCAGACTCTGGGCTATCTGGCCGATTCCAAGAGGCTTCTTCCCCAGGAGAAGAGCTATTTCTTCCTTTTGCAGTTCTTCCAAAATCGTCTTTCGAACCAAGCTCTTGCCTTCCTGGCTCTTGAAAAAGCTCAAATACTCCTGTTCTGATCTTGAAAGCTTCAACCTCTCGGCCATGACCAGTCTCATGTAAGGGACCAGCCTGATTGCAGCCTCCAAGCCGATGCTGAGTCTGGCCGGGTCAATACCTTCTGAGCTGCCCAGTGGTCCAAGTTTTATAAGCTTCTTGGCGAAATCATTCATGACTTCAGCAAACCTTATGCCTTCTGAGGCACTGACCCATTCCAACCTGAGCCTGTCGGGATTCAGGCCTATGTGTTCAAGAATTTCCTTGCCCACATGCACCATGCCCAAGGCGTCGTAATTGCCCTCGGTTATGTAGTGGCACTCTCCTGGCCAACAACCGCCTATGAACACCCCGTCGGCTCCCCCGCTGAAGGCCTTGAGCACAAAGGAAATGTCCACCCTGCCAGAACACATGAGCCTCACTAGTCTCACGTAGGGCGGATACTGGTAACGAGAAACCCCAGCCAGATCAGCTCCTGCATAGCAACACCAGTTGCAGGAAAAACCGATTATCTTGGGCTTGAATTGAAAACCAGCGCTCATGATCTCAGTTTCCTCCGGTTGCTGTGGCCCTATTCTGTTCTTCTGTTTGTTGTTCCAGATCGCAGAGGAATCCCTCTATCTGTGCGTAGACCTGTTCATCCTTGTAATGCTTCAGGAAAATGGCTCCTGTGGGGCACTTGGTATTGCAAAGTCCGTCTCCCTTGCAAAGCACTGGATTCACGGCAGCCTTGCGGCCCTGAGGGGTGTCGCGAAATTCTATGGCTCCATATGTGCAACACGAAATGCATGCCCCACACCCCACACATCTTTGCTCATTGACTTCACATACAGAGCCGGAGGCCACTATTCTGTCCTGGGAAAGAAGGGTGAGCACGCGGCCTGCAGCACCGTAGGCCTGGGATATGGCCTCGGGGATGTGTTTGGGGTAATGGGCAATGCCGCAAAGATAAACCCCATCGGCTCCAAAATCCACGGGCCTCAACTTCACATGGGCCTCCTGGAAAAACCCGTCAGGGTTCAGGTTCACCTTGAACAACTGGGCCAACTCCCTGGTGTTGGCCGAGGGGACCACGGCTGCAGCCAGGGCCACCAAATCAACATTGAGTTCCAGGCTCTTGCCCAGAACATAATCCGGAGAGCTCACCTTCAACACGCTTCTACCTTCCTCAACGGCCGGCTCCACGTTGGGCATCTCTTGGGGCTCATACCTGACAAATCTGACCCCCTTTTCGGCAGCTTCCTTATAAGAGTCCTCCCTGAACCCATAGGTCCTCATATCCCTGAAAAGCACGTATATGTCCATGGAGGGATTCAGTTCCTTGAGCTTTAGCGCGTTTTTCACCGAATGGCTGCAGCATATCCTGGAGCAATAATTTCTCTGTTGATTTCTGCAACCCACACACTGGATCATGGCTATGCTTTGAACCCCCAGGAGCTTTTCGTCCTTCTTGGCTATGAGTTCTTCAAGCTCAAGATTGGTCACCACCCTGGGGTCTTCCCCATAGAGAAATTCGCCGGGCTTGTACTCTTCGGCGCCGGTGGCAATGACTACAGCTCCATGGTGGATCTCCAGAATCCTGCCATCTGAAGCCACACTGGTAGTGAAATTCCCCACGTAACCCTTGCATCCCACAATGGATGCACCCAGATAAATGTGTATGAGAGGATGCCGGTTTACTTTTTCAACGAGCTGGCGCAAGTACTTCTGCACATCCATGCCTTCAAGGGTGTAATGCAACCTTCGCGCCACGCCCCCCAGCTCCTGCTCTTTTTCCAAGAGGTAAACCTCGTGGCCCTGCTCGGCTATGCTAAGCGCGCATGTTAGCCCTGCGATTCCCCCTCCCACAACCAGGGCTCTCTTGTCCACCGGAAGGTAAAACTCCTCCAAAGGCTCCAGAATCCTGCTTCTGGCCACAGACATCCTCACTATGTCCTTGGCCTTTTCAGTGGCCTCCTCCTTCTCCCTGGAGTGCACCCAGGAGCAGTGCTCACGAATGTTAGCCATGTCGAAGAAATACTGATTGATGCCTGCCATGCGTAGGGTGTCCCGAAAGAGGGGCTCGTGGGTCCTGGGCGTGCAGGCAGCTACTATTACCCTGTTGAGGCCTTTTTCTTGTATGGTGTCAGCTATGGCCTTGGCCGAGTCGCTGGAGCAAGAAAAAAGCTGTTCCTGGGCGTGGGCCACATGGGGTAGGCTCTTGGCGTACTCCACCACTGAGGGCACATCCACAACCCGGCCTATGTTGGCCCCGCAGTGGCACACGAAGACCCCAACCCTGGGTTCCTCTTTGGAGACATCCCTCTGTGGGGGGTAAACCCTTTCGCTGGCCAGCTTTCCACGTCTGCGCCTTAGAAGCTCTCCACATCGAGAACCTGCTCCGCTGGCACTTACCACACTCTCGGGTATGTCAACAGGGCCCTGGAAGGCTCCACTTACGTAAACACCGGGACGAGTTGTCTCTATGGGGTTGGCGGGGTTGGTCTTGCAGAATCCGTGCTGGTTCAATTCTATACCGAATATCTTGGCCAGTTCTTCTGCGCCTGCGGGCGGCCTCAGGCCCACAGACAGGACCACCATGTCAAACTCCTCCTCCTTGACCCCTTCCTGGAAGGTGGAGTATCTGATCTTAACCCCTTTGGTCTCCGGGTTCTCGCCCACCACCGATACATAGCTTCTCACAAATCTTATCCCAGGCAGTCGTTCGGTCCTCTGGTAGAACCTCTCGAAATCTTTCCCGTACGATCTGATGTCATTGTGAAATATGGTGCACTGGGCCTCAGCGTCGTGATCCTTGGTTAGAATGACCTGTTTTTGCGTGTAGGTACAGCATACTGCTGAGCAATAACTCTTGCCCCCGGGCAAAACGGTTCTGGATCCTACACAGTGGATCCAGGCCAACTTCCTGGGATGTTTCAGGTCCGACGCCCTTCTTATCTCCCCCTCATAGGGGCCGGTGGAACATAATATCCTCTCGTACTCCAGGCTTGTCACAACGTTCTGGAAGCGGCCGTATCCGTAACGCTCCAGCATCTGACGCTCCACTATCTTGTAACCCGGAGCCAGTATCACAGCCCCCACCTTCACTTCCACCCTCTCGGGCTTTTGGGTAAAGTCTATGGCCTTGTTTTTACATACTGTCTGGCAGATCTTGCATTTTTTTTCTTTGAGATAGAGGCAGTTTTCGTCTATGTATGTCACAAGGGGAATGGCCTGGGAAAAATATATGTGAATGGCCTTGTTTTTGGATATGTCCTGGTTGAAAGGATCAGGCACCTTCACAGGGCAATATTCCACACAGGTGGTGCATCCTGTGCACACATTCTCCAAGACGTATCTGGGTTTCCTCACCAAGGTCACCTTGAAGTCCCCAGGCTCTCCCTCCAGCCTCTCCACCTCCGTGTAAGTCATTATCTCTATGTTCTGATGCCTGCTGCATTCGATGAACTTGGGGGACTCTATACACATGGAGCAATCATTTGTAGGAAAGGTCTTGTCCAGAAGAGCCATGTGCCCGCCTAGGGCAGGGGACTCTTCCACAAGGAACACCTTGAATCCCGCTGTCCCCAGATCCAAAGAGGCTTGAATACCGCTTATTCCAGCCCCCACCACCATCACATCTGCGCAATGGGCAGTGGAAAGCTTCTCCAACAACCTGAAAGTGTCAGAACGGATCTCCATATCTCTCATCCCCTCACGGTTTGAAAACCGGCCTTGGATCCATCAACCCACATGAGCCACCAAGAGTTGCCCATGGAGACTGACTCCAGTTTTCCTCAGAGGCAGCCTTTCTTACCCTTGATCCCATGTAGAAAATATCTTTACCCATCGATCTCACCATGAAATCCAACTTTGGTTGTAGACCAAGAAACTTCCCCATTTCCATGAACTGACCCATCAAACAACCTCGGCCAAGACCTCGGTGATGTCCCTGATCTCAATGACATCGCTGTCAGTCCTGTTTAGCCTGCTGTCCTCGAAATTGGTTATGCAATAAGGGCATGAGGTGACCAGCACCCTGGCCCCGGTGTCCACGGCCTGTTGCACCCTAAGATCCGAAAACCTCTCGTTCCTGGGTGTCTCCATCCATATCCGCCCGCCCCCGCCCCCGCAACACAGACTGCCCTCGCGCTGGTCTGGCATTTCCAGGAACTCCACCCCAGCAATACTCTTCAAGACTTGGCGTGGCTCCTCGAATATGTTGTTATGCCTTCCCAGGTAGCATGGGTCGTGGTAGGTGATGGTACGGGGAAACTCCCCCTTCACCTGCAGCCTTCCCTCTCTTATGAGTTCCCAGAGAAATTGAGAGACATGAACCACCTGCAGGTTCATGCCTAAGTCTGGATACTCGTTCTTGAAGGTGTGATAGCAGTGGGGAGAGCTTACCAGGATCCTTTTGACGCCATGGTCAATGAAGCTTTTCATGTTTTCCCTGGCCAGACGTTTGAAAAGCTGCTCGTCTCCTGTCTTGCGGATGCTTTCCCCACAGCAGTTCTCCATGGGACCCAGAATCCCAAAATCCACCCCGGCCTTGGCCAAAACCGTGGCTGTTGCCTTGGCCACCCTCTTGAGCCTGGCATCATAGCTGGGATAGCAGCATGGGAAGTAGAGGATCTCCGTGCCCTCCTCATACTGCTTCACGGGGAGCCCCTCAGCCCAGCGCGCCCTGTCGGCCCTCTGCTCGTTTAAGGGATTGCCTTCGCCCACCAGACTGGCGCTCACCGTTCTTATGGGTTTCACCGGGGCAGGAAATATGCCGTAGTCCGTTGCAATTTTGCGAAGGGCCACTCCGGCCTCTATCTGATTCACGCCCCTGGGACAACGCTGAGGACAAGTGCCACAGGTCGTACACCTCCAGATGTCCTCCCCCTCTATCTCCGTGAGGCCAAAGACTCCCTCCCGGATTATCTTTCGCATGCTGAAACTTGTGACCCGGTTCCAAGGGCACACGGCGTCACAAAGACCACATTGGTAACATAATCTGAAAGACTCCCCCCCGGATTGCTCTACTAGATCCACAATCTCCTTGTAAGGCGTCACGGTCTCCACTTTTCTCTCATCTCCTTTACCAGAGGGCTCCTTTGCCAGGACACCAGGTGTGGGGCCTAAGGGGAGCTGACCCTGTTTTGCCTTTTTTCGCCCCTGCTAAGCTTATCCCAGCAAGAAGTCCTGAACCTAGGCTTCATTCCTTCTTGGAGACCTTGTCGGCCGAGAGCCTGGCTATGGTCTCTATGACCTTCTCGGTCCCATACTTGTTCAATAGAGCCTCAACGCCCATCTCCAGATCCTCGGGTTTGGCATCTTCCTGGCCTTCCTCTTCCCTTTCTTCATAGGTCAAGGCATCCACCAAACACCACTTTACGCACATGGGCTCCTGGAGTTCGGGATCGTCCTCACACATATCGCATTTCAAAGGCAGGCCGGAATCAGGTTCTTTGAAAAGGTCCCTGGAAGAACAGGCAGCATTGCAAAAATTGCACTCTCCGTAATCCCTTCCATCTATCACATAGGAGTGTCTTCCGGCACATTCGGCCTCTGCATGATATCCGGCCCTGATGGGCAAGAACACATTGTCCAGCTCGTCCCTGATCACCCTGATTCTGGATCTGGCGGGGTTGTTACTTGCATACTTGGGTGATGAATGAAAGGCCGAACAGGCCACCTCACAAGCCCTGCAGCCATTACACTTATCCACGTCAACCCTTATGGATTTTATTTTCCTCTTCTCCACCTCTTTTACTCCTTTCCCCTGAGCTGGGCCACCTAAGCACCTAAAAACGCTCGGGGCCTTTTCCTGACTCCAAGATCAAAGCTCCAAGAAATTCTCCTGGGGGCTCCTCTTGCAGGGCAAGGGCTTAAAAACTGCGCTGCCTAGCCCTCCAATATGCCCCTTTCCACAAAATCCTGGTACACATAATCCAAGCCAAGGTTTTGGAGAATCTCCCTGGTGGGGATCCCTTGGGTGTTCCAACCCTTGTATCGGTAGTATTCCTCCAGGAGCTGGTTCTCGTATTCGGGGAACCGTTTCTTCCAGTGATCCTCTGGAGGACGCTCGTCTTGCCTTCTCATTCCTTTTCTGATGTTTATGGATCTGACCAGATTTCTTATCCTGCTGGCCGCGCTCCACAGGGAATCCTCATCCATGTCCAGACCCGTGGCATAAGAGATCAAAGGCGCCAGGTTATGGATGTGGTAAGGCGGCTTCAGAGGGAAAGAAGACAGTCCGGCACATATGCCTGTGGAGTCGTCTATGTAGTGCATTATCTCTTGCCAGTCCACCAACTCGCAGATGACATCCACAGAGGGATAAAATGGGAACACCTTCCCCTCCTCACCCCATTCCAGGATGAACTCCTTGAACTTTTCTTCCTTGCCGCTGGGCACCTGCACCCAGTCTCTCACAAACTCCTCCCTGACGTCTTTGGGCAATGGCGTCTGAGGTATCTGACCTTCGATCTGGGTGATGTTTATTTTCTCACCCGTAGCCCACATCAAGAAATAAATGGGGTTTAACATGCCCAATTTGATGGGTATCTGCTCATGTTTTTTTATGGTGTTGTGATCATAGGCCTCTGCTCCCTTTCCTATGCGGCGAGCTGCCCAATAGACTCCGTCTGCCAGGACATCACCTATCCCCTCCCTCCTGACAATTCTGTCCAACAGCCAGTTGAACTTTCCCTCGGTGTCAGAGGGCATACCATCTAGGTCTTTGTCGGTCAGGATTCCTGCCTCATACAGCTCCAAGGCAAAGGCCATGACCTGGGGAGCGGAGAAACCGTCTACTCCATACTCCTGTGCCCGGCCGGCTATCCTTAGGCCGAATTCCAGATCATCGGCCATGGCTGCCATCACATAGGTGAGCTTGGAAAAGCATTTCATGGTATAAGTAGGGTATCCGGGGATGGAGATGATGCCAGCACAACGCACCGGACAGTTGTAACAGCTTATGAGCCTCTTTCTGGCCGACTCCAGTGCTTCGGTCCATTTCTTTTCCACCTCTTTGTTCCAGAAGTCCTTGCGTCTATGTCTGGCATTTCCCCAGGCAAAGGCAATGGTGTGCCACTCCTCATCGTGCACGGCCATTTCCTGGGGAGAGCCTATCCTGGCCAGAATGGGGGGCACTCCCTTCAGGGGGTTGTTGGCCCTGTGCTGTATGTATTCCAGGACTTGGTTGCATATCTCCATGAACTCGGAGGACTTGGCTATGTTGATATCCTTTGTGCCCCGCACCGCTATGGCCTTGAGGTTCTTGTCGCCCATAATGGCGCCCAAACCCAGCCTGCTGGCACTTCCCCTGTGACTCTCTATGGAGGAGAAATAGACCCGGTTCTCACCCGCCAAGCCTATGGCCATTACCTGGGCCTTGGGCTCTTTTAGTTCCTCACGAATGAGCTCTGCGGTCTCGTAGGTGCTCTTTCCTTTGAGATGGCTGGCATCCCTTATCTCTACCTTGTCGTTGTTGATCCATATGTACACCAGATCAGGAGACTTACCCTTGATAATAACCTTGTCATATCCTGCATACTTGAGCTCAGGCGCCCAAAATCCGCCCATCATGGAGTAGCCCATTAGCAGGGTCTGGGGGGAAATGGATGAAATGATTGTTCTGTTGGCCCCTGGGGCAGGGGTCCCGCATAGGAGTCCCGAGCTGAAGATCAGAAGGTTTTCGGGAGAAAATGGTTCTACCTCTGGAGGCACCCTTTCCCACAAAATCTTGGAATTGGTTCCCAGTCCCCCAAGGTATAGAGGTGTAAGCCTGGGGTCGGTCTCCACCCTCTCGATGTTTCCTCTGGACAGATCGATTTCCAAGTTGAATCCTGTCTCGGAATACCTCATGTCTTCCCCCCAATTTTTTAAAGCTGAAGGATTCTGCCTTGCCGGCTCAAGAACAAGGAAATGGCCGGTGTCAGTGTTATTGCGACCCCAAGGCCTGGCCTTAAAGGCAAGGGCCTGGGACCTCATCGCTAAATTCAAACTAGTCTCTTTGCAACTAGTATCAATCTATCTGGTCGCCCAAATCTTGTCAACACTTTTTTTTGACCCTAAGGTGGCCTTGGGAGAAGATTGCTGGATGAAAATGTGGATTCTTGGAAGCCATTGTTGCCAAGGATCCATGCGGTGGGTGGCTACAGCCTAACCCATCGGTATTTTTAGGTATTTTTGGACTCAGGGCAGGGATTTAGCTCATGTGGAAATTGGGGGGTGCATTGGAACATGAATCAGTTCATACCTGGATATCCTGAACTCAGCCCAGCTGATCCCCTGATGATGAACCTTGGACCTGGCGGTTTTTCTCAAGCATGGATTTGGCCAACAAAGCGGCTCCTATGGCCCCTGCCAGCTGGGTGTCGTATCTGGGTTTGAGGCTTCTTAGGCCGATTTCTCTCTCTATTCGCGTCACAACCCCTGGATTTTTAGCTATCCCGCCTGTGACGGCAAATTCCTTTTCCACCCCAATTCTTTCCAACATCAAAACCACCTTGCGGGCCATGGCCGAGCAATAGGCTGCCAGGACCCTCTCCTTGGGCCAACCTGAGCGAAGAAGCCTGGAAGCCTCACTCTTGGCAAAGACCACACAGGTGCTGCTAACAGGGGGAGGCTCCTCCTCCACTCTTAGGGAAAGCTCACCCATCTCCTGAAGGCCAAGACCCATCAGCTCGGCCAAAACTTCCATGCCCCGTCCGGTGCCTGCCGCACATTTGTCGTTCATGAGAAAAGACAGGACCTTTCCTTCATGGTCGCAACGAATGGCCTTACAATCCTGCCCTCCCATGTCCAAGATGGTGCGCACCGAAGGACCGTAGATGAAGTTAGCGCCTTTGGCATGGCAAGCTATCTCGGTTACCGTGCGACCGGCAAAGGGCACATTCACCCTGCCATATCCCGTCCCTATGATATAATGAATCCCCTCTACGCTCAGACCCGTTTGTTCCAGAGCCCATTGCATGGCCTTTTGAGCGCTCTTAGCACTTTCGGAACCGGTATGGATGTTGGAGTAGCAGTAAAGCTCCCCGTCCAACATCACAACCGCCTGGGTGCTTACTGATCCCACATCCACCCCGGCTGTAATCAGCTGAGCTTCTCTCCAGTCCAGATCAGGGGAAATCCATCTGGACTCAGGCCATGCGAAACTCTCTGACATTTCCTCCTCCTGCCCCTGCTTCTGTGAAGGCCCATCTGCAGGCTGGCTTGTGCCTAGGCCCCCTTAGCCGTGGGCCCAGAGCACCAATCCCAACAGAACTCGGACCCTGTCCTAGCTTGACTCCGCAGCCAGAATAGCAGCCCCCAGGGCACCCACCAGCTCGGGTTGATCAGGGACTCTTACGGTAACTCCCAGGAGGTTGCTCAGGGCCTTTACCACTCCCACATTTCTGCCAACCCCTCCCACCAGAACCACTTCGGGTTCCACTCCCACCCGCCTCACCATAGAGGCTATTCTCTCTGCAATGGCATCGTGCACGGCCCTGGCCATGTCAGGCTTAGGGGTATTGGCATGCACAAGGGAGACCACCTCGCTTTCTGCAAATACCGTACACTGGGCATTTATGCACACCTTTTCTGTGGCCTCCAGAGCCAGGGAACCCATTTCTTCAAGAGTCAATTCCAGGGCCCGAGCCATGGTCTCCAGGAAAACACCGGCTCCTGCTGCGCACCTGTCGTTTATGACAAAATCCACAAGCCTGCCCTGGCTGTCTGTCCTGAGGGCCCTGGCTTCCTCAGCCCCTACATCTATGACGGTTCTGGCCTGGGGGAACAGGTAAACCGCGCCTCTGGCATCTGCGCTGACCTCTGTGACACTGTCCTGGTGAAAACTCACCTGGAGCTTGCCGCATCCTGTGGCAACAACCTTCTGGACCCTCTCCCTGGAAACTCTAGCCAGCTCCAATGCCTCTGCGAAGGCCTTTTCTACCGCCGCTGATGTGTCTCCTCCGGCCAGGACCAAGCTCCAACCCAGTATCTTGTTCTCCCCCAAAACCACCACCTTCACGCTCTTGGCCCCACAGTCCACCCCTGCCGTGATCATCCCATCACTCCCCGAGACTCCTATATCCGAGAATATCCACCTGCCCAAGCCCCACCCAACACAGGACCACCATCAGGCGCAGCACAAGAAGAAGTTATCATCGGCCCAGGTCTTTGCACAAGCCGAACACTTTGATCGCCACAACGGAAATGCCCAGATTCAATTCTCCTTGAGGGGAGTCCAAGGCTTGGGAGAAGATCTCTGAAGGTATTGAATTCCCTTTGCTCAGCCAAAAAAATGAACCTGGCCCAAAAAAAAATCAAGGCGCCTTAGTCCAAATCCACCTCAGTCTTGCATCTGTTACACCTCATGGCTCCACGGAAAAGCTTGTTGCCACACTGAGGACAAATGTACCTCAGCTCCTCCTCCATGACCCATTTTTCTGTGCCCAACTCCCGCCTAAAGGGAACTGCCCTCAGGATGACTTTCTTGCCCACGCTCATGGGGAAATCCTCTATGTACCCGCAGGGAAACTCCTGGCACTGATGGCAGCCCTGGTAGCCCCTTTGAGCTGTGCAGGCCCTTATTTCGCATTGCTCGCAGTGCATGAAACGGTTTTCTGAAAGGCAACCCTCGCACCTGATATCTTCCTCGGTGAGCCCCTGACTGCCCGGAAGCGTTCCTTTTCCTGGGGAGTGGCCTTTGTAGAGCTCCACGAGCTTTTGCTTTAGTTTCTGGTTATGGTCCCTGTGTGCTATGAAAATGGCACACACCCCGCAGTAAAGCCCGCATGGTGCCAGAAAATTAGGATTGATCTCCATGGTTGTTCCCCCTTTCCCACTCGGGCCTTTGGAAGAATCAATGGGGAGATGAGCCTGATGTAACTTACTTCTCTTTCCAGACAGGCTGCCTTTTTTCTAGAAAGGCCTGGAGTCCTTCCAGGGCATCATGGGTTGCCATGAGCTCTTTGAGATAGATCTCCTCTATGCGCCCAAGTCCTCTTGCCAAGGCCGTATCCCATCCCTCAACCACTGCCTTGCGGGCAAGTCTCAAGACCACCCCGCTTAGTTTTCCGAAACGAGAAGCCCAGGCCTGTGCTTCACCCTCCAGCTGCTCCTGAGGGACTACCTTGTTTACAAGCCCTATCTCCAGGGCATCCTGAGCCGAGATGGTCTCTCCTGAGAGCACCAGCTCCATGGCCTTTTTTCTTCCTATGATTCTGGGAAAGGCCAGGGCTGCAATGGGCGGAAAGACCCCCACCTGTATCTCGGGTTGACCGAATCGGGCCTTGTCACCGGCCAAGACCATGTCGCAGTATGTTGCAAGCTCGCACCCGCCTCCCAGCGCTGCTCCCTGCACCACGGCCAGGCTAGGCACACCCAGGGAGTCCATCTTCCTGAAAATGGAATGAAAAACCTGTATCATGTAATCCGCTTTGTCCCCTAGGTGGTCTGCAACCTCCACACCTACTGAGAAGGCCTTTCCCTCGGCCCGGAAAACCAGCAGGTTGGGAGGAGAGCTGGCGAGCCCATCCAAGGCTCTGTTTATCTCCTCCATCATCTGGATATTCATCCAGTTCAGAGGAGGTCTCTTCAGGGTAATCCAGGCCACCTTTTCCTTCAGCTCTTTTTCAATGAACTCGAAACCTTCGGCCATCTCCCACCTCCTAAGGTCCAAGCCTGCCGGCTAAACAAAGGCGGGACCCCTCCATGGGCCCCGCCCTTTTTATGAGCTTAGCCTTGGGGCTTGGCCAACACGGCTTCCATAAGCTCCTGGTCAAAGGGATGGGCCTGGGCCAGAAGCTGCCTGTATTTGATGAAGTCTATGAGGTCCTTTCCTGTGATCTTCTTGGTATTGAAGGCGTTGAAGCCCAGATAAGCCTCGGTCATCATGTTCACGGATAGCCAGTGACGATTTGCAAGTTTCGTCATGTCCCAGAAGAATTTCTTCTTCATGCGTATTCCATCTATGGACTTAATGAGACAACCTGGGAAGAGATTGGTGAAGGTCCAGAGAATCTCGCCTACGGTCTGATCCAGAAGCGCCAGGTCTTTTGTAGCCTCTTTCACATAGGCCCTGGCCTTGGCCAGCTCCTCACCTTTTTTGAACTCGCCGTATACGATCTCTCCGTCCTCCACATACTTGTCGGTTATTACCTGAGGGTTACGTACCCACTTGTCCCCATCCTTGATTACAGGCACCACCTTGGAAATGAGCCCCAGCCTCTTCATCTTGTAGGCGCTCCACACCTCGCAAGAGACACAGTTCCACATGGCATCTTCCATGCTGAGAAACCAGGGAAGGAAATCCGTGGAGCCGCCATCAGGGGCCGAGCCGTGGCGGGGACCGGCCTGCCCGAAAACAGCCAGGTCAGAGGCCACTGTTATGTCACAGGCCATTCCTATCTCCTGGCCGCCTGCTACCCTCATGCCATTGACCCTACAGATCACGGGCTTCTTGCAATTCAAGATCGCATCCACCATGCCGTTGAAAAGATCCATGTACAGGCCGTATTCCTGTGGATTGCCGCTGTAGTACTCGGCATACTCTTTGGTGTTCCCGCCCGTGCAAAATGCATCTGTGCCCGCAGCGGTGAACACCACAGCCACCACGCTTCTGTCCATGGAGGCTTTGTGAAAACCCGAGATCACCCCTTTTACCATCTCCGTGGTGTAGGAGTTATATTGCCTGGGATTGTTCAAGATAACCCAGGCCGAGTACAGTCCTTCCACTGGTTGACCTTTGGGATCCAGGATGGGGCGTTTCTCATAGATGGTGCATGGGGCCTCTTTACCAAAATGCTCATCCCCCCAAAGGTCGTGATCCTTCATGCCTCTTTCTTTGGGTAGCCAATCCAGGGACATCTCAACCTCCTTTTCTTCTCTGGTTTCTTTCTGGTTTTATTTGGGAAAATCCACGTTTCGAGTCATCTTGCCTGTGTCTGCCTGCAGCTCATGGTTCTTGTGCCTTTCCCCTCGCCTTCATCACCCCCTCTCAGCAAACTTCTTTTGCGCTCCGCTGTATTTTTCCTTTTCATCCAAAAAGGCCACCTGGGACCATTCCTGACATCGCTCCACTCGGTCCAACATGACATTTAAATGGTGGAGTTCGCTTCTGAACCTATCATGGTCTTTTTCCAAAACCAGGAAGCGGTTCAAAGGAGTCCTACCCCGGTATTCCTCCATCCTCTTTCTGAGGCTCTTTATGGTCTTTTCCAGCAAAACCTTTTTCTGTTTGAGGCACTCCAGAGCCTTTTCCCTGCCCAGGGCAAAGATGAAAAAATACCCAAGATTGGATAGGTCATAGGTGATGTTCTTGTCCAGAAGAGATTTCTCAACCAGCCTGGCCAACCGCTCCTTACCCTTGGGAGTCAGGCTGTACACCCGTCTTTCGGGCATGAGGCCCTCTCTCTCCCTCCTGGAGCTTACCATCTGTTGCTCTTCCAGGGCTGCTAAGGTCTTGTAGATCATAGGTGGGCTTATCTTGGCCCAGGAGTCCATACGGTGTACCTTAACCAGCTGGTTGATCTGGTAGCCGTGCATCGGCTCATCCAAGAGAAAACCCATCACCACCAGCTCATACTTAGACATCCTGAGCCTCCTACCAGTGTGGCCAGAGAAGTTCCCTTAAGTGGCCAGCTAATATACTTCTAACTAGTATCTTTATAACTAGTCTTACTTACCCTACATGGAAGGGGGATGTCAAGAGTTTTTTTACCGCCTTGCCAAAAGCTGCCAGGCAAGATAATCCATTGATCTGACCCGAACCATCTATGTTTATTCAATGATGCTGGCTAACTCCAAGAAATCAAAAGGGGAACTGATTTGTGTCAAATACAACCTGTCTTTCCCATGGAATCCTGGTCTGGGCCTGAAAATAGGTCAATGTACCGGGGGTTTGGGAGCCTGGCCCCATTCTCACCCATGCTGGAGAATAATTGGGGCCAGATCCCCTATCAAGTCAGGAAAACTAAAGGGCCCCCTTTGCTTTTATGCTTACAAAGCCTTGCCATGGTGGCTCCAAGTATCAGGGCCGGGATGCTCCCTGAACCCCAAGACCCGGTTGGGGCAGCACACACGGCCTGAGAAGATCCGATGATGCTGGCTGATCCCTTTTTGCATGCCAGGCTCAACAAGGATCTTTCACGAAAAAGGACCTTTGCCAATCCCAGGGTAAAAAGTTTCTTGCAGACTATCTTGAGTTTCAAAAGAAGGCCTGATGGAGTCAGCTCCCATGGTGGGTGATCCAGCTCATGACAAGACCCAACACCTCAGAGCCACCTCTTAGATTAGGCTAATTGCCCCTTCTAGGGAGCTGACCACAAAGCACTTCCGGCTTCGTCCAAGAGCAGTATGGAAGATACAGGACTAAAGCTGCTTTGGCTCGGCCCTTCTCCCTTTAGTCTGGTGGCTCCCAAGGCCAGTCTCAGGTTTCCTCTGGCATCGGCCATCTGGAGAGCCGGCTCCCCCTGGGCCAGCACCCCAAAGCCAGCTCGAGGCTCACCTGCCTCGTCGTAGAAATTCATCAACACGTCCTCTTCCTCGCTGAAGCCCAGGTGGGCCCTGACGGTCTCGGTACGGTCCATGAGAAGCACCGATGGGTCCCCCTCAGAGCCCACCTTGGCTGCCATCCTGATGCGCCCCGAGGTATCCCTGAGCTCCAAGGCCGCATCATTGCCCTCTCCCAGGCGAAGGCTGGCTCTGCCTCCGGCAGCCTCATCCAGCAGAGTTACCTGAGGTGTGCCATGCATCCAGGTACCCATGATCACCCTGAATTCACCTTGGCTGTCATGCAGGGAGAGGAAAGATTCCCCCAACAGATCCACTCCAGCCATAAGCCTAATTTGGCCCTTTCCATCATAAAGTACCAATCTGGCCCCGCCTTCCCTATGTGCGCTAATCCTACCCATGATCCTGCCTGAAGGATCAACCACTCTGAACTCTTCTGCTGCTACCACCTTTTCCTTGAACACAGCCCTCTGGGCCGATACCATCTGCCCCCCAAGTATGGCCCCGCCCATGACTCCCCCCAGCACACCACCGCCCAGAATCCCAAGAAACTGGATCCACCAAGCCTTTTTCTGCATCACCTACCCCCCTCCTCAAATAAGGTTACCCGGATACCAATCCAGAAATGGAATCAGGGCATTACTCCTGGAAATCTATCTCCTTTGAGCCAGTTATCATGAACTTAGAGCTTCCCCAACCCGAAAAACCCAGTTCCCCTGCCCCATGGTGGGAAGGCAAAGCCTTTCCTTAAAATCTTTTGGATCCTCTGGCAGATCCAACTTCTTCGGCGTGATCCTAAAGCCTGATTCCCTTTTGCAGATCCAGGAATCCACCTGGCCCTTGCTTTGGGGGATGGACCTCATTCGGTAGCACATTTTACCACAGCTCAATCCAGAAGGCCCCGGCAGCGCCCAAGCAGGCCGAGACAAAGGTTTTAAACCCAGATTTCGCTTTACGTGCATTTGAGGTTTTCGCGTGTCATCTGGTGGCGTTTTTGGTGCCAGAGACTGGG
>JBBFLE010000025.1 GCA_037481695.1 bacterium
CTATCCTACCCCCATAACCGCAAAAAGCGGACACATCACTTGCTATATCAACCGGACATTTCACATGCTAACGACACCGGGCAATTAAGAACTAATTCAAAAGCCTTGCCATGCCCTGAGAGTACCTGTTATTTGTAAGCTGCGGTGCAGACCAAAAGCTACAGGAAAGACCGTGGGGTCATTGAGGCTGATGATGATTCTTGGGGGTGGTGAGACACCTAGGGGATGAGAGGTGAAAAACCAGGGAATCTCATTGTGTTCAGGCCACAGTGCGCTTCCCGAAGAAAAGGCTTGCTCATGGGGTAAGTGTTCTTAGGGTGGAGGCCATCTCAATGGTGTTGGAAAAAACAACATATGTGGAATAGTTCTACAGATGAGCCCATGGGCTTTTGTTATGGGGTAAATGGGGGTGTGTGTAGGTTATTCCAACACTTCCTGGTAGGGATAATAAAGGCACACTGAGAGCAAAGCCCAATGATTGCAAATACTTTTGACCGCTCTGGAGCTGGGTACGGGATTTGCAAGCAGGGATAAGAACGTATGGCCTTTCTGGGAGGGGCCGAACCTGCGGAGTCTGATTCGGTTTGCTGAGGTGGAAGTTCGAATTTAGTGGAGGCGAGGCGTATCTGGAGCGGATAGTGGGAGCTGAGGTTCAAGAGGGTGTATGAAGCTGGAGTTGATGCGGTTTGGGAGGCTGAGAAGAGGCGAGCCTAGAGAAGTGGAAATTCGTGCTGAGGTTGGGACCTGGCAGTCAGCCGGTCCGGGCAGCGGGTTGATCTGCAGAGGCTTTTCTGAGAGGATGGGTTCGGTCTCTCCTGATTTCTTTCTTAGAGTTCAGTGGGGGCAAAGGCGGCTGATCCGGGTAGCAAAAGGGCCCGGATCAGAAAGGGTAAGAGCCGCTTTGTCCTTGAAGCCCATTTGTAGGAAGGCCCCGTGGCAATGCAGTTTCCCAAAATCCTAGACTTGAGGGAAAGGAGAGGTGGATATGAGTGAGATCGGTCACGGCGGGAAGCCCATTGTGGAGCGAATTCTAGATCCTGGTAAGGCCAAGGAGAGGATCAAGGGATTAAAGGAAATCCCGGTGCGAGAACAGATCGCTGTGGAGGTCATAGACATTGCCTATGGTTTTTTCTCTCCCCTGGAAGGCTTCATGAAGAAGGCCGATGTGGAGAGCGTTTGCAAGAAGATGAGGCTTACCGACGGCACGGTCTGGAGCATTCCTATAGTTTTTGACCTGTCGGACAAGGAGATCTCGGATTATGGAATCAAGACGGGAGACGAGGTGTTACTGACCTACCAAGGGGCTCCCATAGCGGTCTTCGAGATAGAGGATATTTACGATTACAACAAGCAGGAAATGGCCAAGGATGTGTACGGCACCACAGAGGAAAAGCACCCTGGGGTGAAGAGAACATATCAATACAAGGACAAGTTTCTGGGCGGAAAGATAACCATGGTTAGCAAGCCCATCATCAATGAGCCTTTCACTCCCTTCTTCCTTACCCCCTTGGAGATGAGGAAGAAAATAAAGGAGAAAGGCTGGATTCGGACGGTGGCTCATCAGACAAGGAATGTGCCACACACCGGTCATGAGTGGCTCATGAAGGGTTCATGGCTTTCGGCCTATGGTGAACTGCCTGTGGAGAAAATGGTGGTAGGGGTGGTGGTCAATGCCATAATAGGCGAAAAGAGGCCGGGAGATTATATTGACGAGGCAATAGTGCTTTGCCACGACGTTCTCAGAAAGGCCGGATACTTCAGGGAAGACGTGCATCTTACTTCCATATCCCTTTGGGACATGCGCTATGCTGGTCCAAGGGAAGCTGTGTTTCACGCGGCTCTGAGGGCCAACCTGGGCATCACACACCACATGTTCGGCCGGGACCATGCGGGTGTGGGCACTTACTATGATCCCTATGATGCCCACAGGATCTTTGACAAGTTTTCTGAAAAAGATCTGAATATAAAACCCGTGAGGGTGTTGGAGTGGTGGTACTGCCCGGTGTGCGCAGAGGTTACCTATATGGGACTTTGCGCTCACAAGGATAAGATTCAGAACTTCAGCGGGACTCTCATCAGAAGCATAATCCAAGACGGGGTGAAGCCCCCCAGGCTGATCTTCAGACCCGAGGTCTTCGATCTTATCCTGGAGTGCGCCGAGAAGTACGGTCAGGGGGATGCCTTCGTGACCCAGAAATACCTGGAGAATCGTAACCCTGTCTTCACATTCCCCAAGCTCTAGAGCGCGTCCGAGAGGAGGAGAGAAGAGATGGCCGAGACCTTTCCCATCAATGTGTGGATCAACGAGGAACGTTATGCCAAGCTTCAGGCTGCTGGGCTGGCCGATCTGTGCCAGGAGATGCTGGCAGGACTAAAGGTCTTGAGGGTTCCCACCACAGCCGAGCAGCGCGACGAGTTGCTGAAACGCTATCCCATGGCCAAGTTCGACAGCGCCACCACCAAGAGTATCGAGTTGCTCCCCAAGGCCGTAAAGGACCAGATCTTTGATCTCATAGTGGAAAAGAAGAAGGTGGATGTGATTGCAGAGTTCCTTAAGAAGTGAGTCTTGGCGGGGCCCTGTGGGGCCTCGGGAAGGGAAAGGAGGTGAAAAGGGGTAAAAGAGAGTGTGACAAATAGGGTGGGAGTATAGTTAAGAACAGTTCACCCAAAAGACCTGTCTGTGAGGAGGAGAACTGATGCCAAGCTACGTGATTCTGGAGAAATGCGACGGGTGTAAGGGACAGGACAAGACAGCCTGCCAGTACATCTGCCCCAATGATCTCATGGTCCTCAACAAGGACACCATGAAGGCTTACAACAGGGCACCTGAGATGTGCTGGGAGTGCTATAACTGCGTGAAGATCTGCCCCCAGCAGGCCATAGATGTGCGCGGCTATGCAGATTTCGTGCCCATGGGTGCTTCTGTGGTACCGCTTAGAAGCTCTGATTCCATTATGTGGACAGTGAAATTCCGCAACGGGCAGATCAAGCGCTTCAAGTTCCCCATCCGGACGACCCCCGAGGGTTCGGCTGTCCCGGACGGCGGGTGGGAGACTGGCTCGGACGACCTCAAGAGCCCTGTGCTTTTCACAGAACCTGCTTCCCTGTGGCTCAAAGAGGTGCCGACGCTGAAGAAGTAGCACGCTTTACTTCCCAGGACACCCAAGGAGGTGAATTCCATGCAGAATTTTGAAACTGTAGAGGTGACAACCGATCTGCTAATCTGCGGCGGAGGCATGGCGGCCTGCGGCGCGGCTGTAGAGGCTTCTTATTGGGCCAAGAAAAAAGGTTTGAAGGTGACCTTGGTGGACAAGGCAGCCATGGACAGAAGCGGTGCAGTGGCCATGGGCCTTTCCGCCCTGAACCAGTACGTGGGCGTAGGTGAGGGGGACAACACCCCTGAGCAGTACGTGGATTACGTTCGCAATGACCTCATGGGCATAACCCGTGAGGACCTGGTTTATGACATAGCTCGTCACGTGGACTCCACCGTGCACCTGTTCGAGAAATGGGGTCTGCCCATTTGGAAGGATGAGAACGGAAAGTATGTGCATGAGGGCCGCTGGCAGCTCATGATCAACGGCGAGTCCTACAAGGTGATCGTCGCAGAGGCTGCCAAGAACGCCATGAAAGAGGCCGGAGGCGAGATCTTCGAGAGGGTCTTCATAGTGGAGCCTCTCATGGATGGGGATCGCATCGCCGGTGCCGTGGGCTTTAGCGTGAGGGAAAACAAGTTTTACGTGTTCAAGGCCAAGGCAGTGCTGGCTGCCATGGGTGGAGCCGTGCACGTGTTCCGTCCACGCTCTGTGGGTGAGGGCTTGGGCCGCTCCTGGTATCCTCCTTTCAACAGCGGCTCCAGCGCTTATTTCACCTTGAAGGCCGGGGCTGAGATGACCTGCCAGGAAGTCAGGTTCATCCCCGTGAGGTTCAAGGATGCCTACGGGCCTGTTGGCGCATGGTTCCTGCTGTTTAAATCCAGAGCCACCAATGCCTTCGGCGGCGACTATATGGTGGAGAGAAAGGATGAGCTGGAGAAATGGGCTCCGTACGGACTCGTGAAACCCATTCCAGCCAACCTGCGTAACTGGCTAGGCATGCTGGATATGAAAGAGGGCAAGGGCCCCATCTACATGAGGACAGAGGAGGCCATCCAGAAGATAGCCCAGTCCTCAGGGGACGAGAAGGCCGCCAAGAAGAAGCTAAAGGAACTGGAGGCCGAGGCTTGGGAAGACTTCCTGGATATGACCATTTCCCAGGCCATTCTCTGGGCTGCCCAGAACATCCAGCCCGAGGAGAAGGGCTCTGAGATCTTTGCCTGTGAGCCTTACTTCATAGGTTCCCACTCCGGAGCTTCGGGTGCATGGGTCAGCGGGCCCCAGGATGTGGCTCCACCCGAATACTTCTGGGGTTATAACCGCATGTCCACGGTCAAGGGGCTCTTCTGCGCTGGAGATGCCTCCGGGGCCTCCAGTCACAAGTTCTCAGACGGTTCCCATTGCGAGGGCCGCCTAGCTGCCAAGGGAGCCCTGGCTTTTATAGTGGACAATCCAGATCAGCCCAAGGTGGATCCCAAACAGGTGGAAGCTCTCAAGGAGAGGATCCTGAGGCCTTTGGCGCTCTACGAGCAGCACAAGGACCTCTCAGACAACCCGGACATTAACCCCAACTACATCAAGCCCAAGATGTTCATGTTCAGGCTCCAGAAGATCATGGACGAGTATGCGGGCGGTTACTCTGCTGATTTCACCACCAGCGGCAAGATGCTGGAGAGGGGCCTGGAGCTACTGCAGTTTCTCAAGGAGGACTCCGAGAAGCTGGCCGCAGCCGACCTGCATGAACTGATGCGCTGCTGGGAGAATGTGCAGAGGATGTGGCAGGCCGAGGCCCACATGCGCTCCATCCTGTTCAGGGAGGAGACCAGGTGGCCGGGATACTACTTCAGGGCAGACTTCCCCAATATGGACAAGAACTGGGAAGTTTTTGTAAACTGCAAGTGGGATCCCAAGACCGACAAGTGGGAAATGATGAAGCGGCCTGTGCTGAAATTCATCACTGCCGAGAAGTGAGCGAAAAGACAGTATATTTGATTCTTCCGCCGGGCTAAACGGCGAAGACAGAACGGCTCCAGGCAGCCCTTCTTGGGCTGCCTGGAGCCTTGTTTTGAGAACCGCCAGCAAGATGGTCCTGCCGCTCGTCCCAAGGGGAAGACTTCTTTTAGTCAATCCTTTGGGAAGGGTGGTAATTGCCGAAGGCCCATGGTTTGCGGACATGGCAAATGGGCTGGTGGGTGTTGGAATCATGCTGGCTGAATGGGGTCTGTGTGGTCTGAGGGCTTTAAAGAGCTTTGCTGAGCCTTGAGCAAAAGGCGCTTGGGAGGAGCTTTTGGCCGGGCCCTGGTCCGGATCAGTACAGACCACCAGCTCACGAATCTGGGTTGGGGCCTGCCATCTGGCCCCAGCTTTTAAAGAGGGTTTCCAAGGGAGGGAAGAAATGGCACAGGAGCGAGGCAAGGGCGTGCTGGTGATAGGAGCCGGAATTGCCGGGCTTACGGCCGCCATCGAGGCCGCAGAGGTGGGCTTTCCGGTGTTTCTGGTGGAGAAGGAGCCTTACCTGGGGGGGAGAGTGGTCAGGTTTGACCAGTATTTCCCGAAGTTTTGCCCGCCCAACTGCGGAATGGAGATCAACTTCAAGAGGATAAAGGCGAATCCCCTCATCAAATATTTCACCATGGCTGAGGTCACGGACATAAAAGGAGTGGAAGGGGATTTCCACGTGAAGGTGCATATCCGACCCAGGTATGTGAACGAGAAGTGCACGGCTTGCGGCAAGTGTGCCGAGGTATGTCAGAGCGAGATTCCGGATCCCTTCAATTATGGCATGAAGAAGATCAAGGCAGCCTATCTTCCCCATGAGATGGCCTTTCCCATGAGATATGTGCTGGCCCCAGAGATAATAGGCACCGAGGAGGCAGCCAGATGCAGAGACGCCTGCCCTTATGGTGCCATAGATCTGGACATGACTCCCTTGACCATGGATCTGCACGTGGCCTCTGTTGTGGTGGCCACTGGTTGGGAGCCATATGATGCAAGTCGCATGGAAAACCTTGCTTTTGGCAAGGCCCCCAACGTGATCACCAACGTGATGATGGAAAGACTCCATGCAGCCAACGGTCCCACACAGGGGAAGGTTCTGCGGCCTTCAGATGCAAAGCCTCCTCACACTGTGGTTTTCTGCCAATGTGCCGGACAGCGCGATGAGAACCACCTGCGTTTCTGTTCCAGGGTCTGCTGCTCTGCCACCCTCAAACAGGTGCAATATGTGCGAAAACAGATTCCAGATTCCCAGGTATACGTGTTTTACATAGACCTGAGGGCATTGGGCAGAAACGAGGACCTGCTGGCAGCGGTGCAGGCCGATCCCAATGTGCATCTCATAAAGGGCAAGGTGGCGCGCATCACCGAAGATCCTATCAAGCATAATCCCATAGTGGAGGCCGAGATCACCGCCTCGGGAAAGATCACCCGTACCATGGCGGATCTAGTGGTGCTGGCCACCGGGATGATGCCCACTGCAGCCCATGAGAGGTCCCAAGGAGTCCAGCTCAGCTGGGACGAAGACGGATTCGTGCTGGATGGAGCAGGGGTTTATGGGGCAGGCTGCGCCAGGAAACCCATGGAGGTTTCGGCCACCGTGCAAGATGCCACTAGCGCGGCTCTCAAAGCCATCCAGTCTGCGGTGAGGAGGTGAATCAATGGATCGGAAAATAGCTGCTTATCTGTGCACAGGCTGTGGCATAGGCCAAGGACTGGACTTGGAGCAGTTGGAAAAGGTGGCCCAAGGGGATTGTAAGGCAGCCTTGTGCAGGAAGTCCGAGATGCTCTGCGGGCCCGAAGGCGTGGCCAGAATAAAAGAAGACATGGCCAACGAAGGGGTCAACGCTCTGCTCATAGCAGCCTGCTCTCCCAGAGCCAAGACCGAGGTCTTTTCTTTTGATCCCAGGGAAGTCCTTGTGGAAAGGGTCAATTTGAGGGAACAGGTAGTCTGGAGCCACAGGCAACAAGGGGCTGAGGCCCAGAAGGTGGACGAAGACGTGCAGATGATGGCCGAAGATCAGCTCCGTATGGGAGCTGCAAGGCTTCAAAACATGGAGCTTCTGGTCCCGTACACCGAGGAGATCAACAAGAGGATTCTTGTGGTGGGAGGGGGTATAACGGGCATGACGGCTGCTTTGGAGGCCGTCAGGACCGGATACCAGGCGGTGCTTGTAGAAAAGGAAGAGAGCCTTGGGGGTTTTGCGGCGAAACTCTTCAGACAGTATCCCGAGAGGCCGCCTTACAGGGAGCTGGAAGAGCCTGTTTGGGAGACTCTGGCCCAGACTCTGAAAAGAGAGCCTGGCGTAACCATCCATTGCTCTTCCACCATAGAGCGCATAGAGGGTGCTCCAGGGATGTTCCAGGCCTTCATCCGCAAAGGGGAGGAGGTGGCTCAGGAGAAGGTGGGGGCAATAGTGTTGGCTACGGGCTTCGAGCCCTATGATCCCAATAATTTGAGTCACCTGGGTTATGGCAAGAGTCCCAACATCATCTCCACCCCGGAAATGGAGGATCTTGCCAGATCTGGGAATTTGAAAAGACCTTCCGATGGCCACAAAGTTAATAGTGTTGCATTTGTGCTTTGTGCGGGCTCCCGCGATAAGGAGCACCTGCCTTATTGTTCTACGGTTTGCTGCATGACCGCCCTCAAGCAGGCCATGTATGTCAGGGAAGGGAATCCTGATTCCAAGGTCTTTGTTCTTTACAAGGACCTTCGTTGCCCCGGGCAGTACGAGAACTTCTACAAAAGGGTCCAGGAGGAAGAAGGCGTATTCCTGACAAAGGCGCAGGTAATGGCAGTGGAGCCTCAAGGAGACGGCTCTGTGGTGCTGGAAGTGGAAGACCAGCTCCTGGGAGAGAAGGCCCAATTGAAGGTAGATCTTGTGGTCCTGGCCACCGGGATGGTACCTCGAACTGCGCTGGGGGAGGCAACAAAGGAAGAACCCAAAGAAGAACCTGCGGACAAGAAGCAAGATATTGCCTCCCAGCTTCTTATCCCAACCAGGATCATACGTTCCAATACCTTGAATCTGGCTTACAGACAGGGTCCTGAACTCCCGGACCTCAAGTATGGATTTCCTGATTCCCATTTCATATGCTTTCCTTATGAGACCCGAAGGACAGGCATATACGCAGCAGGGCCTGTGCGGGCCCCCATGGACATAGCCTTCAGCCAAGAAGATGCCAGGGGTGCAGTGCTCAAGGCCATACAATGCGTTGAGCTGACAGCTCAGGGCAAGGCCGTTCACCCCAGGGCAGGAGACATGAGCTATCCTGAACTGTTCATGCAGCGCTGTACCCAGTGCAAGCGTTGCACTGAGGAATGTCCCTTCGGCATGTACAACGAGGATGAAAAGGGCAATCCCCTTCCCAATCCCACCAGGTGCAGGCGTTGCTCTGTTTGCATGGGATCCTGTCCTGAGCGGATAATATCTTTCAAAGATTACTCGGTGGGCATGATCGGCGCCATGATCAAGGCCATAGAGGTTCCGGACGAGACAGAAGAAAAGCCCAGGATCCTGGTCCTGGCATGCGAGAACGATGCATACCCTGCCTTGGACATGGTTGGAATCAAAGGGGGAAATTATAACCCCTTTGTGCGAATCATCCCCTTGAGGTGCCTTGGTTCCTTGAATCTCATATGGATCGCCGATGCCTTGTCCAAGGGGATAGATGGCGTGCTTCTTCTGGGTTGCAAACATGGAGAAGACTATCAGTGCCACATGGCCAAGGGAAGCGAGCTGGCCAACTATCGTTTGGCCAAGGTCTCTGAGACCCTGGACAGACTGGCCCTGGAGTCCTCCAGAATAAGAGTTGAACAGATAGAGATCTCGGACTACCATCGGATTCCCGCGATCATGGAGGAATTCCTGGAGACCATTCAGGAAGTGGGTCCCAACCCATACAAGGGATTCTAGATCGTGGTTTGCCTGGCCAGGGCTACACAGTAGAAGCTCAGGCCTCTTTCATGGGTAACCCAGGGTATTAGGGTTTAGGATGGTGGAGGAGTTCTTGTTCCAAAGGAAAGCCGGCCGGTCTGGAAAACCTCACCGGTACTGGTAAGATCAGGGGGCATTGCCCGGGCTATAGGAGGTGGTTCAGATGTCGCAGACGAGGCTCTTGGAACCGGATCTGTCCTTCATCCGGGAAATGAAGGCCAAAGGCGGGGAGGATCTCAAGAAATGCTTCCAGTGCGCTACCTGCTCGGTGGTCTGCAATGTTTCCCCTGATGATAGGCCATTCCCCAGGAAGGAAATGCTTTGGAGCCAGTGGGGCTTAAAGGAAAGGCTTCTGGGAGATCCAGATGTCTGGTTGTGCCATCAGTGCCATGACTGCACCAAGTACTGTCCCAGGGGTGCCAGGCCAGGAGATGTGCTGGGAGCCCTTCAGAGAATGAGCATCTTGCGTTACTCTGTACCGGCCAGCCTGGCCCGCATGGTGTACGAGCCCAAGTTTGCTCCGGTGCTTTTCGCCATACCGGTGGTTATTCTTCTGGTCTTCATGGCTGCAAGCGGAACCCTCGGAATTCCCGAGGGTGAGATCATCTACAGGAAATTCATTCCCCAATGGCCGGTTGTGGATGTGATCTTCCCCATCACGGCTATCTGGACCCTGATATGCTCGGCCCTGGGGGTCAAGAAGATGTGGACGGAGCTGGTCAAACAAGGGCCCGAGATAAAGAAAGAGTATCGCTATTCTCCCCTGGAGTGGGTGACGGTTTACATAGGGGGGACGATTGTGGAAATCCTCAAACACAACTTCTTTAAGCTTTGCGATACAAACCGTTCCAGGTATACGGCACATTTCAACATAGTTTGGGGATTCATCCTCCTGGCCATAACCACGGCTTGTGTGGCCGCAGGGGTTTATGTTTTCGGGAAACAGACCCCATATCCCCTGAGCAATCCCATCAAGTGGATAGGGAACCTGGGGGCCTTGATCCTGATCATTGGGTCCATCATAGCCATCCGCAACAGGCTGGTTCAAGGAGAGGCAGCTGGCAGAGCCACCTATTTTGAGTGGCTTTTCCTCTGGGTGGTGCTGGCCACAGGGGTAAGCGGACTCTTGACCGAGCTGCTTCGTCTTGCTGATTTACCCTATTTGGCCTATCCCATGTATTTCGTACATTTGGTCTGTGTTTGGTTTCTTTTTGCTTACCTGCCCTTTTCCAAGTTTGCCCACATGCTTTATCGAACCACGGCAATGGTTTATGCCAGGTACTCGGGGAGGCAGCTCAGCAAGGGTGTGGACATATCAGTGCCGGTGGTGGCCACGCCGCACTGATGCAGGACTGGAGGGCTCGTTAATCGTGGTGGCAGAGAGCCTCCTGGTAAGGCTCGTCAGAGCCGTCTATCGTTACGAGAGGGAGCTGGATGCGATTCGCAGACCAGAGGGGGTGGAGATCGGCCATCACACTCTGGTGGAGAGAATTGCGAGGAAATACGGAAAAAGCCGGGAGGAAAAGCTCCTCATAATGGAGACCCTGGCCAATTATAGGGGAGAGGACTAGACTCCCCCCTTGGAAAAGATTCTGGAATCAAGTTGCCCCGAAATCGGTTCTTGAGAGGGGCGGGATCGAGGAGCCATTGAACAGATCGGATTACACGGTTGAGCAAGGAGGGCTGCTGGACATAAAGAGTCCTTTGAAATTCAGTTGTAAGCCCGCAGTGCCTTGTTTCACCAAGTGCTGCAGAAATGTCAATATCTTTCTGGGACCTTATGACATAGTCAGATTGAGGAAAAAGCTTGGTATCAGCTCCGGGGAGTTCCTGGAAAGGTATACTCTCACACTGATCCCTGAGGCTACTGGGTTTCCTTTGGTCATCCTGAAAATGGAAGAGGAAAAGGAGAGGGCCTGCCCTCTTTTGGGACCCGGGGGTTGTACGGTCTATGAAGACAGGCCCTGGTCTTGCAGGATGTTTCCCCTGGACCGGGCAGAGCAGGAGGGATACTACCGGTTGGTGGCCCCCAGAGAGCTTTGCCTTGGGTTGGAGGAGCCCTCGGAAAGCACTGTGGGGGAATACCTGGAGGGCCAAGGGGTTGCTGAATATGAGCAAGTCGAGGCAAGGCTGAGCCGTGTGGGACCCAGCCCTGCCCTTCTCAGGGAAGGCATAAAGAATTCAAAGATCCAAAGCATGTGCAGGATGGCCATGTATGATCCTGACAGTTTCAGAAGGTTTGTGTTGGAAACCAGATTTCTCCAGATTTTCCACGTGGAGCGGGAGCTGGCGGAAGTCTTGCCCACAGATGATGTGGCACTCCTGGAACTGGGGCAGAGGTGGCTGCGTTTTGGGCTGGTGGCAGGTGAGAGCATGAAGATAAGGGAGGAGCTTGTCCAGCCCCAAGAAGAGGCAAAGGTGCCGGGAGGAAATGGGAGTGGTTTCTGATCCGGGAAGGGATCTTTGGGAAGGGGATGCAGTGCGCTTCAGCCTCCTGGACGAAGGGAGTTTCCGCTTCGCATGCCACCCCGAGGTGCCATGCTTCAACGAGTGCTGCGCTGATTTGAGACTGGTTCTCACTCCTTATGACGTGCTGCGCATGAAGAATGCACTGGGCATGGGTTCAGGCGAATTCTTGGAGAGATATACGGTGCCAGTCTTTGACAGCGGATCCCCTTTCCCTATGCTCAGGCTCAAGATGGAGGAGGCGGGAAGAAGGCCCTGTCCTTTTGTGCGGGAAGAAGGCTGTCTCATCTACCAGGACCGTCCCGGCGCCTGCAGGCTTTATCCGGTGGGAAGAGGAGCGTCGGCAGCAGGAGCCCAGGGGGTGGCCCGGGAGCTCTACTTCCTGGTAAGAGAAGATCATTGTAAGGGCTTTGAGCAGAGCAGGCACTGGTCCCTGCAGGAGTGGCTTGAGGACCAGGGAGTGGCCGAGTTCAATGAGATGAATCATCCCTGGATGGAGATAGTGACAAGCAGAAGCCCCAGGTTGAAAAACCTAAATACTCAAAGCCTGGGCATGTTCCAAATGGCCAGCTATGATCTGGACAGATTTCGTGACTTTGTCTTTAAGACCAAGTTTTTGAAGAGGTTCCATATTCCCGAAGAGCAAGTGGAACAGGCTCGCAAGGATGATGTTGCTTTGATGCTCCTGGCCATGAAATGGCTTAAGTTCGCCCTTCTGGGTGAGATGAGCCTGGGGCTAAGGACATAGTCATATCCAGGTGCATTGAAGAGCTCACGGCTTGGCCCAGGGAGGAGGCCCGTCCCCAGGTCGATTGCGGAAGTAGAGTTCAGCCACCTCCTGCATGGTTTGCTTCATTATGGCTATGTGATCTATCTGTTGTTCTGCAAAGAGACGATTCACGGTTTCTTCGTCCAGGTCCCTGGTGCCCTTGTCGTAAAGGGCCACGAATTCCTCTTTCCTTTCCTGGGGGAGGGCAGCGATGAGATTCCGGCCCAGCCTGTTCTCAAAGAAGTTATACAGGGATTCCACCATGCGTTCCAGTGCTTCCTCGTCCAACTTGGTCTCCCTCTTGGTTATGAGGACTCTGCAGAAATTCTCTATGTAGGGATTTTTTTTCTGTTCCATCTGCTCTCCTCCGGCTTCTACAGATCATAAGATCTCCGAGAGTATCTGGGGGGCAATTCACACACCATTTGTCCTGCCTATGGAGATGAGCCTGGGGCTTTGTCCGCAGTAAGGAGCTCCCTGCCTGTCACCCAAGAGCTCCACTTCAATGAATCCTGCCTGCTCTAGCATCATGGAAATGAAATGGGCCCCCCAGTACCGAACATGGCCCGGCCCAACCGATGATTTCAGGGGAAGATCAAACCAGGGTAGCTCTTCGGGCCTTGGAAGCTGATCCTGAGGATTGCGCAGTGTCCAAAACCTGACTGGATTAGGATTGTCTATCAAGAGCCTTCCACCATTGGTAAGGAGATTTCTTACCTGTTTCAAGAACCTGACATCCTCATCCCAACTGGCCATATGGCTGAAAGACCCTCCCAAGATGAGCACGGCCTTTACCTTGCCCCTCACAGGCAGACATCCAGCATCTGCCACCAGGAAAAAAGCCGGCACCTCCTGGTCTTTTGCCCAACGGCTGGCAAATGCCACCCTGGATCTGGCCAGATCTACCCCCACAACCCTAATCCCCAGGCCGGCCAGGCTCACCGAGTGCCTTCCATTGCCGCAGAAAAGCTCCAACACCAAATCATCCTTGTGCAATCCCAGGAGGTTCTTGAACTGATGGGCTTCGTTTCGGGTAAGGGCCATCTGGGCTTCCCTGTAAGCCAACTCCTCTTCCAGGGAATCGAATGTTTCCCTTCCTTCATAGATGGCGTGAAACCAGTGCAATGTTCTTCCCTACTCCATCATTCCCCGCATTATTGGCAAAAAATGCGAGGTAACCTACCAGATCCCAATGTTCAAGAATCCATGAGCTAAAAGGACTTGGTTCTTGCTTCAGCCTGGGTTTGGAACACAGAAAAAAACAAATCCAGCATCCTGCTTAGATTTGGTACCATGGCTTACCCATCTTGCTCAGTGATCCAGGTTAGGGGATCATCCAGTCAAATGAGATTCTAACACGATTCTTCCTTGAAAGAAAAAACCCGCCTTTTTTGGAGGCGGGCTAATTTAGATCTTTCACTTACCATTCAATGTAATCCCATGGCGCAAAGAGGGCTGGCCTTCATTCCCGGCAAGAGCTCACAAAGCTCCACCGGGTTTCCCCTCTTTTTCATCTCATGGCTCCTTACCCACTCAGCCCACTCATCATAGAAAGGATCAGGCCAGATCTCTACTCTTGGCCTCACAAGCTCCTCTTCCCGAGCATTTTCCTCTATGGCCTTGAAGTCCAAATACTCCTTGTGACCCTTCATGCTTCCACCTCCACTGAGAAGTTATGCTGACTCCAGCATAACTAGACAGGAGTCTGGGTCAAGGGGCACAGAAGCATCTCAGTCTATTATGCCTTCTTTCAGGGCAGTGGGAGACCACACAGGCAGCGGACCTTTTTCGCCTGTTCTAGGATCATACCTGTGTCTGTACGAGCAGCATACCTCATACTTCTCCATCATCCATTTCCAGCCTCTGACATAATAGCCGCAATCATCATTGAAGCAGACGTACATATAGTCGGACTCCCATGTAGTCATGGAAGGTGTGGCCCACCTGTTCATGGGAAGACCACAATGGGGACAAACCGGCTTTTCTTCCATCATCTTTTGGCCTCCTAGGTTGTGCTTAGACTTGGCATTTACTCGTAACAGATCCACTCAGGTAATACCTCATGGTTTCAGGCTAGTTGCCAAACAACAATAAGTTACATGGACTGACTAAGTCCAGATTTGGATGGTCTCGGATTACAATTATTTTCTTTGAGTCCATTTGTATAATGCTCTGGCAGACAAAGCACAAAAGACCTCGACAACTCTAATGTTTCACTCTAATTAAACGCTTGTTTTTTGTTAATTTCAATTTATCCAGGCTTTCCTGTTTCCGGCTGGAATTCTTTTTCTTCCTTAGAATAAGGCATGAAATCACATAGTCAAGCCTTATTTCTCTAGTTTCACACCTCTGCGGCCTCTTTGGAGTCTTGACCGCTGCCGCCCTTTGCTTATGCTGAATCAGGGATCCATAAGGAAGTTAGGATCTGGAGGGGAAAATGAAAGACAAAGACAAAGGGCTTCAAGCCCAGGAAATCTGTTTTCCTTGCGAGGTGTTTGTGGGCAAAGGGGAGCCCAAAGCCTGCAGCAGACCAACTGATTATCTGAGCAGGGAAGAAGAGGAAATCCTAAGCGCTCTGAGAGAGTTGAAGGAAAAAGTCAGATTCTTGAGGGGTCAGATCCGGGGGCTCCAGGCAGCTTTGGAGATGGCTGAAGATGGGGAGGGTGTCAAGGAGGAACTCTCGGGGGAGTTAAGGGAAGCCATGGCAGAGATGCAAGAACTCAGAAAAGCCTGGGAAGAGATGGAGTCCCGTCTCAAAAAGGCCAATGCCCGAAAACTTGCCTTACTGGGGCACGGCCCTTGGGAGGATGCAACCAATACCAGGCCTTAAAGGCTCTGCACGGAGAGGTTTTAGCTGGGCGTATCTCCCTGCAGCTGCTCGATGGCCCAGATTATATAAGGCTGGTTTCCTACTCTATCTTTAGCTGCCAGGAGCCTGGGCAAGGCAGGCTTGTGGGTCTTTCTGCCGAGGATGCCCGCCGTCCAGTTGACGATCACGGCCAGAGGATGGTCCAGCATTTCAACCAACCATTGCATTGCCCTGGGTGTGCCTATTTCGCCTGCCACAGAAAGAAGCCCTGTTTTTAGGGGGTCCATCTCGGGCTCTTCGAGGAAAGCTTGCTGCAGGTACGGGAGGGTGCTTTCACCAAGATCCTCAAGACCTTTGAGACAGCTCTCCGAAAGATAAGGGTAGCGAAACATGGCCAATTCTATGAGAGCTCTTATGGAATCTGGGTTGGCCCAATACACCAGAAGCTCTGGGACCAGAAGTCCGCTCCAACCATACTTGGGACAAAGGGGCAGCAGATAGGCAAGGGCCTTTGGGCCGGCCTTCTTGAGCTCTTCCAAAACAGGGGCCAATTCCTCTTTCCTGAGTTGGAGACCTTGCTCCCTGCCTTGGGGGTAACGCTCGGGATGCTCTGCCTTCTGGAGCTCCCTTACCAGTTTCATCAGATGCTGATCTGGCTCTGGTGGCATGGCATTCTGGTAATCTACAGCCTTTCTGGTGACCCAAACTCTTTCCAACCATGCTTCAGGGGCATAAGCGTGTCCCACCCCGGATTTTCCCGGGGCCTCCCAGGAGTGGGATCCATTGGCTAGAAAGTACTTTTTTTCTGACAAGGCCTGCTCGTAACTTTGCTTAGCCATCTCAAGGGCTTCATGCCACCTGTCCAGTTGCAAGAGAGCTGCGACCATGATGTCCTTAAATCTGTCATCTTGGGGGAAATTCTCTGTGCATGAGCGGGCCAGAGAAAGAGCTTGTTGAAACCGGCGTCTACCCAACAGATCGTAGCCTTGCTTTACCCTTTGTTCACAAAGGAGTCTTGCCTTCTCAGATTGTCTGGGCAAACCGGCTCCTGCAGGTGGAACCCTGGATAAGACTGCCCTGTGTTTTTCCAAACAGCACTTCTTATACTTCTTGCCTGAGCCGCAAGGGCAAGGTTCGTTTCTTCCCACCCTTGCTCCAAGGGCCTCTTGGGCCTGGGCCCTGAGGATTTCCTCCAAGATTGCCTCCTTGTCTTGCAATGGAAGTGGCTGATTCCCTTCCATCTGGGTTCCAGGGCTTTGGAGTTGAGGTTGCCTTGTTTTTTCATTGGATTTGAGCTGATTTGCCATGTGTTGCTTCTCCTATTTGTCTGCCCCTAGTCCTCTTCACTTTTCAGTCTGGGCCCCTTGCCGATCCACTGCAAAAACATGCAGGCCCGCATTGTTACCCATCCTACCACAATACCACCATCCAATCACTTCCGCCGGAATGCTACCACCCTCCTCTAAACTTCATGCCCGTGATCGGCCCCAAGGCTCTGAACAGACGCCCCTCATTGACAGGTTCGCTTTGACTCCCCTATGATCGAAATTCCCAAGCTGGCATAATTTGGGAAAAGGGTGACTGAAGCAAGAAGCCTGGCTCATCTTGAGAGACGAATGGATGCCCGAAAAGCAAACGAGCTTGCTGGAAAATCTATAAAGGTTTTTGGAGCAGGCTCCTTGGGGCCGAGGCCGGGGCCTGGGGCTGGGGTGTGGAGCGCCATCTGCAAAAGCAGATGGGGTTAGAGTCCAGTTGAGAGGGAATCTATCCTGATGAGTACTTCTCGCAATGTTTTTGGGGTGGTTTTGGCTCTGTTTTTTTTCTGGGGCTCGGGTCTTGTCATGGCCCAGCCAGCTCATGGGCCAGTGCGAATAGTGCTGGATCCTGGTCACGGCGGAAAGGATAAGGGCGCCTCGGGAGCCCAAAACGTTCTTGAAAAAGAGGTGGCCCTGGTTCTTGCAAGGGAGCTTAGGGAGGAGGCCCGTACCATGGGAGGATTCCAGGTGCGCCTGACCAGGGAAGAGGACGAGGCTTTCCCCTGGTCCAGACGACTGGATGCAGCCCAGGGGGCGGACTTGTGGTTGGGCATACACCTAAATGCTGATTTCCAAGGCAAGGCCCACGGCCCTAGAGTTTTTTACTCGCTTTTGGCCGAGAACTCAGTGGGGAAGAATTCAAAAAGCGTATCCGTGCCTGGGGAAGGGGTGAGGGCCATTCTCCAAGACATGGTCACCACCAAGAGGATCAATGAGACCATATTGCTGGCAGAGCACATACAGCGGGTCTTGGAGGCTGCCTGGGGGGTGGGTTCCAAACCTTCCCGTCAGGTACCATTACTGGGGCTTCCTGATCTGGAATGCCCGGCAGTGTTGGTGGAGGTAGGATTCCTGACACACGGGGGAGACCTCAAGACTCTTCAGGACCAGGCCAAAAGAAGGGCCCTGGCCAGATCCATCCTCAAAGGAGTGCGTGGATTCTTGCAAGATCCTCGCAGGATGGAATGAGATCAGGCCTGAGGGGAGGGCGGTGATGGCCGCAAGAATGGGCAGGGAAGCTGATCAGCTCAGAGCCGTGGTTGTCGAATCCGGCGTTCAGAAACATGCCTGGGGTTCGGTGATTTTTTCCATGGGCGACACCAGGGTGCTATGCGCCGCCACGGTAGAAGAAGCGGTTCCTGCCTTCTTAAAAGGCAAGGGGCAGGGATGGGTCACTGCGGAATACGGAATGCTGCCTGCATCCACGGAGGTGAGGACTCCAAGAGACGCCAACCGAGGGAGGACTTCCGAGATCCAGCGCCTCATAGGCAGGTCCCTGAGGGCAATTACAGATCTCAGAGGCCTGGGGGAGAGAACGGTCCGCATAGATTGTGATGTAATCCAGGCTGACGGAGGGACTCGAACTGCAGCCATAAATGGCGGCTTTCTGGCTCTGGTGCAAGCCCTGGTGAAACTCATGAAAACAGGGGCCATAAGCAGGATACCCATCAAGGACCAGGTAGGAGCCGTCAGCGTTGGTATTGTTGGGGGAAATGTTCTTCTGGACTTGGACTATTGGGAGGACTACAGGGCCGAGGTGGACATGAACGTAGTGATGACAGGCTCGGGGGATCTGGTTGAGATCCAGGGGACTGCTGAGGACGGAGTATTCAGCAGATCTCAACTGGAGGAAATGCTGGAAATGGCCTGGAAAGGCATTTACAAGATCCATGAATTACAGAGGGCTTACCTTCCTTCTTTTCAGCCATGATATCAGGACCCAAAAGACTTCTTTTGGCCACCAGGAATAAGGGCAAGCTCAGGGAAATAAGGGAGTTTTTCTCTGGCTTGGATCTCCAGGTGGTGGGGATGGAAGAGCTTCCAGGCGCACGGGAGGTACTGGAGGATGGCGAGAGCTTTCTGGAGAATGCAAGAAAAAAGGCTCATGCTTTGGCATTGGATTTTGGCTGCCTGGCCCTAGCGGACGACTCCGGGCTGGAAGTGGATGTGTTGGGAGGCCTGCCTGGAGTAAGGTCTGCCAGGTATGCAGGGCAGGGCGCCACAGATGAACAAAACAATGAGAAGCTGCTGGCTGAGTTAAGAGGCTTGGAAGCAGGAAAAAGAAAAGCCAGGTTCCGCTGTGTGATGGTCTTGGCCGCACCCGACGGGAGGGAGTGGATTTCAGAGGGAACCTGGGAAGGTGAGATAGCCCAGGCCCCCAAGGGAGAGGGCGGGTTTGGATATGATCCCATTTTTTTCCTGCCAAAGCAGGGAAAGACCGTGGCAGAACTCTCCCTGGAGGAGAAAAACCGCATGAGTCATAGAGCCCAGGCCTTGAGGGGAATCAGGGATGCGCTGCTGGAGGCTCTGGGGTCGAGGGGGAAATAGATCCCGAGGCTGCATCCTAAACAAAGATGGCATAGTCACTTTTTTTAACACTCCCCATCAGAAACCCCAAGCCTGGCTGGATGAAAGGATCTGGAAGGGGCTTTGGCTTTTGTACAAAAGTTCCACGGCCATTGAAATCCACAGGTTGCCCGTGGTAACATCAAAAAAGATCGGGGTGTAGCTCAGTCTGGCTAGAGCGCCAGCTTTGGGAGCTGGATGTCGGGGGTTCAAATCCCTTCACCCCGATAGCCCTGACCACAATCCTCCACAGCTTTTGCCCCAACCTTCACGAATCATCCACTGGATGAAAGAAAAGGTGGTTGGGCCTTGAGAACTGCTCTTTGTGTTTATGAGCCAAGAAAGCTTCTCATCATGGAGATCCCACCCAGAGGTCCTCTGTCTGGCGTTCCTCCACCCACTTCTTGCCCATGGGCATATCCGGCAACATGGCCATGACCACGGTCACCTTGACAAAGGTGACTGTGCCCGGACCCAGATGGCCTCCATATACCACGACCTTGTCATCCCTCACCGTAGAGGCGCAAAAATGGGCGTGCAGTAGGGTGCTTCCATCTTCCTTGGGGACCACATAGCCGCTCAAAGAGGTGATCTCCAGGGGGCCCTCCACCTCGTAATAGAGCCTTTCTTTGGGGGTGATGGGATAGGTCTCGGGGAAGAGCTTAAGATTTCTAAACACCGCTTTTCTTAGCGCCCCTATGCCCATCAGAATCAAGGCCTTTTGAATCCCCTCCCTTCTCACAAGGGATTCCATGCTTTCCAGGAGATCTACCCCCATAGGTATCCGGGCCATCACCAAAGGTCCAAGACTTCCACGTCCGACACCTTCCAACAAAAGAGAGCTTTGCATCTTTTCCTCCTGACTGGCATTGCATATGGTATCCAGCCTCTTTTTACCCCAACAGAGTCCTTCTGCAAAGGCCAGGCCCTCAAGGCAGGAAGCTCTTGGCCAACAATCCAAGCAAACAAATGCCAAAGACATTGAACAGTGGAGTAACTGGGTTAGAGTAAGAATAGATGGTTTGGAGAAGAGATCCACTTCCTGGATAGTCAAGGAGAAGCATAGAACATGGCACATGCAATGGCTCTGGCAGTTACAGCGGCTGTGGTGCTTGTAATTTGTTGTATAACGGCCTTTTCTTCCGAGAGGCATGGGCAGAGCTCTCCAGCGCGGGCCACCTTTGCCGGAGGGTGCTTCTGGTGTATGGAGCCTGCTTTCGACAAGGTGAAAGGTGTGATAATGACAACTGTGGGCTATACGGGCGGGCACAAGGACAATCCCACGTACGAGGAAGTTTCCTCGGGCTCAACAGGCCATGCCGAGGCTGTGGAGATTCTCTATGATCCCGCTCAGGTCACATATGAACAGCTCCTGGAGGTTTTCTGGCAGAACATAGATCCCACAGTCAAGGACAGACAGTTCTGTGATGTTGGTCCCCAGTATCGCACAGCAATTTTCTATCATGATCATGAACAAAAAAGGCTGGCAGAAGCATCCTTGGAGAGGCTGAGGCAGTCGGGCAGGTTTGAGAGGATCTTCACTGAGATTCTGCCGGCCTCCACTTTCTGGCCTGCGGAGGATTACCACCAGGATTATTATCTTAAAAATCCCCTCAGGTATAGATTATACAGATTGGGCTGTGGCCGTGATGAGAGAATCAAAGATCTCTGGCATGGATCAGGGAAGTAGGTTCCCCTGCAGCTGATCATTGTCTGCTGGGAATCAATGTTTGGAGGGTCTTACCCAGCTCCTCCAAGGTGAAGGGTTTTCGGATTGCTCCCACGCATCCGCCCAAGAGGCTGGAGGCAGCTTCACCATCGGGAAAATGTCCACTGCAAAGAAGCACCCTCACATGAGGATCCATCTCCCTCAGGGCTGCAAGCACCTGGGAACCTCCCATCTCTGGCATTACCACGTCCAACATCACAAGATCCACCTCACCCCGGTGGGTTGCATAGAGCTTGAGGGCCTCCCTGCCATTTTGAGCCTGCAAGACACTGTAGCCCAAAGCCTCCAGGAGTCTTGTGCCCACCTTCAAGATCATTTCCTCGTCGTCCACAAGCAGTATCCTGCCTTTTCCCTTTGATGTACCTGCGCCAGCATCCTCTCCATGGGCCTTTTCCTGGAGCCCGGGAAGGTAAACCGTGAAGGTGCTGCCAGCTCCAAGTTCACTCTCTGCTGTCATGAATCCGCCGTGACTTCGGACTATGCCATATGCGGTTGAAAGCCCAAGCCCAGTACCCTTCCCAACCTCCCTGGTGGTGAAGAAAGGCTCGAACACCCTTTGAAGGGTGGCTTGCTCCATTCCCACTCCTGTGTCCTTTACAATGATCTTTACAAACTCGCCCGGAGAGACGCCGTGAGGTCGGGAGTGTTCCTCGTTGAGGGAAATGTTCTCTGTTTTCACAAGAAGCTCACCTCCTTGGGGCATGGCCTGCACCCCGTTGAGAAGCAGGTTCATCAAGACCTGTTCCAGGAGGTTCCTGTCACCCTTAACAGCATGAAGCGGGCGAGTTAGCTCCTGTCGAATGTTCAGATGCTTGTGGGTCGCTGCAAAAAGAGAGCACACCTCTCCCACCAAGTGGTTTGGATCCAGCATGCCCACCTCGACCTTCTCCCATTTGGCTGATCTAAGGATTTGCCGGGCCAGCTCGGCTCCGCTTCGCACAGCTTCCTCTATGGCCCTGAGCCGTTCACACCTGGGATCCTCCCGATCCATTTCCAGCAGAAGCAGTGATACGTTTCCCTGAATCGCCATCAAGAGGTTGTTGAAGTTATGGGCAATGCCTCCTGCCAGCGTTCCAAGGGCCTCCAATCTTCTGGACTCTTGAAGCAGATCTTCCAGTTCTTGGCGTTTCTTTTCTATGGCTTTGCGTTCCGTAAGATCTCTTATCCAGACATGAATTCCAGGTTCATCATCGAATTGTATGCCTTTGGCCAGGATTTCCCCTTCAAGGGTTGAGCCATCTTTTCTCTGCAGCCTGACCTCGTAATTGCTGGGTGGATTCTCTCCCTTCATACGCGCCTCTCCCCTGGCTCGAGTAAGAGCCTGGAATTCAGGGGCATAAACCACCCAGTGATCCCTTCCTATCAATTCCCCTGGTTTGTAACCCAGCATCTCGTGCAGCATCCTGTTGGCATACACGATCTTGGGCCCCTTTTGTATGAATATGCCGTCGAAGCTGTTTTCCACCAAGGAACGGTACCACTCCCAGGGGGCGAAAACCCCAAGCGGATCTTCGCTTTGCAAGGAAGCCTCGGGAGGTGTTTGCCGTGCCTTCTGAGCCGACTCCAACTCAGAAACGCGCTTTCTCAGCCTTTGGATTTCCTTTGAAAGCTCAGCCAGGTCTTGATTAGGTTCCGAGGCCATCTCCGGGACCTCCTAACCCTCATTGTTCATGAGCCTTAGGTATTAGCGAGCCAGCCAATGATATGCTCAAGCTTGGCCTTTCTCCAAGCCCGATGAGCTGGGAATCTGCCCCGGACCCGGATGCATGTTGGCATATTTTCAGTTCTCAACTGGCCTCAAACCCGAAAAGGAAAAAATGGCACTATTTAAGAAAACCAACTAATCCTACCATATCATGGGCACAGCCCCCATGTCCCCCTACCATTGAATGATGCGGGTGAAGGACTTTGCTGTTTCCCGATATTTTTTCTCTTCTCATGAAAAACGGGTATGATCAACATGACTCTTATCATATGGAAGTGTTCACTGGCTTCAATTCCCCAAGGGTCATGCCCAAATGAATGTTGAGGCCGAGTAGTCTTCCCTGGATACTATTTTCTTGATGTTTATCAGAGGATGCCACATGATCAAATACCTGTCAAACCGTCCACTTTGGGAAACGCGCTCAGATGGTTTTCCTTGACAGGAATCTTTTCTTAACCTAAAGAAAGACCGAGTCGTATGTTTGGGGGCAAGAGGTGAGCAGGCCTTGACAGCATCATAGAGTGCGCGGATTTGTGGGTGGCTGCAGGCTCTTTTCAGCCGTCATCCCAGCCACCTATTGGTTTGAATTTCTTGGAATTGCACTGGGGCAGTTGGATTATTCGGGTCTGTGTTGGCGAGCCTGTACAAATGAAGCCATCAGCAGAGAAAAGCACATTTTTTACCGAAGCCATAAGCCCAAATAAAGAGGTCCTGGAGATTCTAAGGCAAGCCCAACTTCCCACGGCCGATATCGTAAATAACCTCAATCTGCTGGGGATGCGCGAGGCCGGCAGACTGGTGGGTGTTGTTGGAATCGAGGTTTACGGCCGGGTGGGCATGCTCCGCTCCCTTGCGGTAGTTTCGGGGCGCCGAAAGAGGGGGTTGGGTGTGTGTTTGGTGTCTGATGCAGAGACGTGGGCAGTAAAGCATGGCATAAGAACCCTGTACCTTCTTACCAAAACGGCGGAAGGGTTTTTTGCCAAACTCGGTTATGAAGCTGTTCCTAGGTCTGAGGCCCCGGCTGCCATAGCAGCAACTGCGCAGTTCTCAGCACTTTGCCCGGCTTCCTCCACGTTGATGCGCAAAGAGTTGGCCCCCAACCATTGGCCCAAGGGTCAAAGACCCTGAGGAGCCGGGCTGTCACTCCAAACATTGTGAAGGCTGTTGCCAAAGGCCAATTCTGCTCAAAAAAAAGGATGCGCAGCTTGGCGTTCCAACCACAGACAAGCCAAATTCAGTATTAGCTCTTGTATTGGGTGGAGAAAACCGGGATCTTCTCTGTGCCCCCAACACACACAGCCCTGGAGTTTTCTCGCTGGTTTTAGACCTGATATTATAGGCAATGAGGAGAAACCCTGATGGGCTGAGGTGTTTTCCCAGAAAGCAATCAGGATGTTGGGATGTGCGCGATTTGATCTGCCAGAAAGGAGAAAGGATCAAAAAACCATAGAATGCAGATGATGCTGGGGGGTGGCGCAGCTCATACTGTCCTTTGGCAAAGCATCAGGATTAGCGCAGCTTAGCTTTGCCACATGGCCCCAGGTGAGCTTTGTGGCTGAGCCCTGGTAAGGACAAAAATCTGCAAATCCCCAAGGAGGGTATTTCATGAGAAACATCGCCAAAGAGGTTGGGAGTCAACTTGACCGTTGGTTTGCAGCTTTGGGAAGTGGTGATCCAGATGAAGTAGTAAAGCTTTATGCGCAAGATGCTGTTTTGCTCTCTACCCTAAAGGGGGATGTCAAGAAGGGACAAGGAAAAATACGCGATTACTTTGAAAAGGATTTTCTTCCCAAGAAACCCGTTGGGAAAACCGTGGAGCTACATACCAGAGTCTTGGGTGGGGTTGCCGTTAACTCAGGGATCTACAGCTTTGAAGTTGATGACGAGGAAAATGGCCGTGTTGAGGTTGAGGCACGCTACACATTTGTCTATGAGTGGCAAAAAGAGGATTGGAAGATTGTTGAACACCACTCATCTCTCAATCCTGAGGGTCGACCCACAAGAATAGGAGCAAGGCGCGAATCCAATCAGAGATCCCTATAGGCCAAGAAAACTTAGTGAGAATTTTGTCCTGCTTGGGGCTTCCTTATCTACTGTGAAAACATCCTGGAGAGGGAAAACCCTAGGAGGGGCTGCCTCCCTGACCGGGTAGCTTCCTTTTAGCCAATAGTGTGGAGGCTCGGGTGATGAAGAGGGGAGCTATAGGATTGATCACCTGGATAGCTGTGTCCATGGCCGCCGGATTGGTTGGCTCCCAGTTTGTACCCGGTGAGTGGTACGCATCCTTGGAAAAGCCCAGCTGGACTCCTGCCAACTCTGTGTTTGGCCCCGTCTGGTCTACACTTTACGTGCTCATGGGAGTGGCGGCTTGGCTGGTGTGGCGCAAAGCTGGCTTCTATGGTGCACCTAAGGCGCTGGGGTTGTTCCTCCTCCAGTTGGTTCTCAATTCCCTGTGGTCATTTCTTTTCTTTGGAGTTCACCAGCCTGGGCTCGCATTCATGGAGCTCAGTGTGCTATGGTTGGCCATCTGGGCAACTGCAATAGCTTTCTGGCCCATTTCTTCCTGGGCTGGAATACTGCTGTTACCTTATCTGTGCTGGGTGGGATTTGCCGGTTTTCTAAATTTTGCGATTTGGCGGCTTAACTCTTGATCAATGGGAAGCCTTCTGGCCAAGGAATCCCTTGAGGCGAAGAAGCCAGAGCTCTGCCACCAGCCACTGGCCTTGGCCATGAATCTAGAGCAAGAGTGTAAGATCTGAGTCAGCGCTGTCATTCTGTAATTTGCGTTATTCCTGTGTGAATCATTGAGAGTATCGGTTTAGGGTTGCCCTTTTTGATTTCCTAAGAAGACAAGAAATACCCCTCCTGGTTGCACGCTCTTTACAAGTGAATTTCTTCGTGCTAGCTTGTCCTGCGCTGTGATCCAAGATTTTTACTTAGGGGACGAAGGATGGGGATCCCCAGCGGATTCTCCTGAATCCTGGGGCTGGGATTGTATTCAGGCTATCCTGTTTCCTTCTGGGTGAGCTAGTTTCTGCATGGGACAAATAAACTCTTTGAGCTTAGCAAATTGCCTAGGACTGTCCCATTTCTTAGGAGCTTTTTGGGCTTTTGAGGGGGCAGTGCCATTCGGTGCCTTAGGTCTTATGACATGTCTTAGGCAGTCTCAATGAGGGTCCTGAGCTGATTCAGATCCGACCGGGCATCCGGTTTTCAACAGGGTTGGTGTGGCGGACTGGTGGGAAACTTGATGGTCAAGTAGTTTCAGGAATCAAATTTTGACCAGAAGGTGGCATCTGCCACTCAAGTAGCCCAGGCTTTTGAGGGAGTGATAACCAGGGAGAGGTCCCGTGACGGACTATGGATACCAATAGTTGAATCAAGGTTCAAAGGTGGCGAAAAGACAACAAAAAAGGTGGACGAGACAGGGGCCAAGGTCCTGTTCACGCAACTCGGTCCTGCAGATGCTAGATAGCTGTAGGCTCCGATAAGGGGTGTGATCTGGGCGTGGGTTAGACAGAAATATCTGTGAACAATAAAGGTTTCCACAGGCCTCCAAATCCTGTTGACCCTCAAAGGAAGAGGACTGGGATGCGTTGTCAGGAGTCGACTTGAGAGGTTCCGCGAATACCATCCCTGCCGTAGCTCCTTACCTGATAGAGCATCTCCCCGGGAAGACAACAATAGTCTCATCTATTGGTTCCCAAAGAGGCAGAGTTTCATGTGTCATGTACCTTGCTGCCCAAAGCGGGGTGATGGATCTTCTAAAGAGTGCAGTCCCTGAGCTTTGGCAATATGGGATCAATGCAGATGTGGGACTGGTCGGTCTTACTCTTGCTACCACTGCCGCACAGATGAAAGAGAGTCATGCCCAGAGGATCTCTCCAAGAACACCTCTGGGCAGAGCTGGTACTTCTGGTGAGGTGCCAAAGGTAGTATCCTCTCGGGCATCTCGTGACACGCGGTTTGCTGTGCCAGGCATGTTTGGAAGTGGCCTGGGGTTGGCGGATGTGAGGGTCAAAGTTGTTCCTGAAGTGATTGCATGGAAGATGCAATGCATCTCGGCCATTTTTGGTGATAAGAGAATACTAGGAAAGGGGTGAGCGCTGGAATGAGGTAAAACCTTGCTTCAAGAAGCTGTCTTATTTGCAATGGGAAAGGAGGCGAAAAGAGATGTACAAGAGGGTCGCGATCGTTGGGGTTGGCAGTACGGGTTTTAGACCCACCACACCTGATGTCTCGTATCGAGAGCTGACACACGAGGCAGCGGTTAGGGCATACATGGATGCCAACATCGAGCCGAAAGACATTGATGGCTTTGTATCTACATCTGAGGATTTCTTGGAAGGATACAGCATCTCAGATGAATACTGCAACGACCAGTTGGGAGCGATTCTGAAGCCAATAAGTACTGTCCCGGGGGATTTCATCCAGTCCCTGGGTCAAGCTGTCATGATGGTTCGCTCCGGCGTCTGCAGGATAGTGGCGGTCCAGTGCATGAGCAAGGTCTCAAATGTACTTACCTTGTCACATGTTGTTGGATTCGCAATGGATCCTAACTATAACCGCCCCCTGGCAATGCATCCTGATTTTATTGCAGGTATGGAGATGAACCGTTACCTCTTCGAGACCGGCTCCAGCCTAGAGCAGTGTGCGGCGGTGGTGGTAAAAAATAAGAGGAATGCGCTTTTGAACCCGCTTGCTGGACATGGGGCATCGGTCACGGTTGAAGATGTTCTGAATTCCGAGTGGGTCTCCTATCCTCTCCGTCGTCTAGATGTGGCCCCACCTGCCGACGGGGCAGTGGTGATGGTCGTGGCAGCCGAGGATGTGGCCAGGTCTCTGAACGAAATGCCCATCTGGATCCGGGGGATAGGGTGGTGCTCCGACACCCCGACGCTGGAGAGTAGGGACTGGGGCTCAGCAGTTTACACTCGCCTAGCAGCAGAGAGGGCATACAAGATGGCAGGTATCAGGAGCCCGCGCTCTGAAATTGATTTCGTGGAGATCAGTGACGAATACTCTTACAAAGAGCTTCAGCACCTGGAGGAACTCAAACTATGCGGCCCTGGCGAGGCCGGCTATCTCACAGAATCAGGGGCTACTGAGATTGATGGGGAGTTGCCGGTAAATGCTTCTGGTGGCTGTCTGGGGGTGGGTCACCTCTTTGATGCCAACGGTGGACAGAAGGTCCTCGAGGTAGTCCTTCAGCTGAGGGGTGAAAAAGGCAAGGCTCAGATCCCGGATGCGCGGGTGGGGCTAGCCCAGAGCTGGAGGGGCGTTCCTACTACAACCGGGGCCGTAGTTATCCTGTCGAACGAGTAGGAGGTGAAAGACATGGGATTCAGAAGAGTCGCCATTGTTGGAGCTGGGATTACAAAGTTTGTTCGCCGGGCCCAGGAGACACCTAAGGAGTTGGCGTACGAGGCTGTGAAGATGGCCCTGGACTCTTGTGAGATGACCATAAAGGACATAGATTGTGTGGCTTTGGGGACTGCTCCGGATGCGTTCGACGGAGTACATATGAAAGGCGAATACCTTATAGATGGTGCAGGCGGTTTTCGAAAGCCTTATATGCGTCATTATGTGGGGGGGGGAACCGGGGTCTTCTCGCCCATCCATGGGTGGTACCATGTGGCCTCAGGGATGTTTGACACATGCCTGGTTGTGGCAGAAGAGAAGATGTCCACATGCCATCCGCATCCTGCTGGGGCCTTTCTTACCATATTTGACCACACTACAGAACAGCCAATATATCCAACGCTGATCTGGATATTCGCAATGGAAATGCACCGTTATATGCATACCTACGGGATTACGAAGGAGGAAATCGCCCTGGTTTCAGTGAAAAACAAGAAAAACGCCATGGACCACCCCTCTGCCCAATTGGGAGAGGAGATAACTGTGCAGGATGTGCTCAACTCGGAGGTGATGGCATATCCAGTGAACCGGCTGGATATAAGCCCCACATCAGACGGGGCAGCTGCCATCATCTTGGCCGCAGAGCACGTAGCCAACAGAATAACGGACAAGCCGGTCTGGATAGACGGGATCGGGTACAGCCTTGACACTGCCTACTGGTGCACGAGGGACCTCTGCTATCCCGACTATGTGGAGAAGGCAGCCAGGATGGCTTACGACATGGCTGGGATCAGGGAGCCCAGCAAGGAGATCCACGTGGCAGAGCCTTATGACCCTTTCAGCTACAAGGAACTGCACCACATGGAGGGACTCTTGCTCTGCAAGCGAGGCGAGGCGGCAAAGCTTACTGCAGACGGGGTCACTCAGAGGACAGGAAATCTGCCCATCTGCCCCTCTGGCGGGGCCCTGGGGGTAGGCAATCCCATTGCGGCCACCGGGTTGATGAAGATCATTGAGATCTTCTTACAACTCAGGGGAGAGGCGGGAAAGAGACAGGTCCCCGGCAACCCCACCTGCGGGCTGGCTCAGGCTTGGGGAGATTTGATGCAGGTTGGCACCGTTGTAGTCATGAGAAGATAAGGAGGGATGAGATGTTAGATGCTGAGAAGATAAAGGCCACCGTGACCCCGGTGAGCGAGAAAGATGTGGCTCAGGGAAAGGTCTTATCTGTTCGTTGGAAGCCTGATCTGAGGTATGCGTGGGACAATGGGATCGCTATTGGTCGATATCTCCAGGAGTTGAAAAACGGGAGAATCATGGCAAAAAGATGCAATGGATGCCGCCGCATAATGATTCCGCCCAGAATGTTCTGTGAGCTTTGCTGGAGACCAACGGACGAGTGGGTCCAGGTCAAAGACACTGGAACCATAAACACCTTCGTGGTCAGCCATATTGACTGGAAGGCTGGGCGTCTGCCTAAGGGGCAAAGGTATTACACTCCGGCGGTTATTGAGATAGATGGCGCTTCTCCCGGCATGGGGCTTTTGCACCTCATAGATGAGATAGAGCCCTATGAAATAAAGATCGGGATGAGGGTCAAGGCCGTGTGGAAGCCTGCCAAGGACAGGATCGGGGCCATCACGGATATCAAGTATTTCAAGCCGATTTAGGAGGGATGCCATGGCCATTACCGAGAGGATTGCCAAGACTACTGATCTTGGTGCTTGGAGAGGAGAAATCCCCATGGAGTACATTTACACCATGGGCAGGGCGGGAGAGAAATTCTTTAGAGCCATCAAGGAAAAGGGTCAGCTACTAGGAACGCGCTGCGAAAAGTGCGATCTGGTTTATGTGCCTCCGCGCATATATTGCGAGGAATGCATGGCAAGGCTTGAAAATAACTATCTCGAGGTAAGTACAAAGGGGGTAGTCCACACTTTTACCCTCTGCTATGAGGGTATAGATGGAAACAAACTGGACAACCCCCAACTTGTTGCCATGATCAATTTGGAGGACACAGACGGGGGCCTGGTCCACTTCCTTGGAGAGGTAGAGCCCAAAGACGTGTATATTGGTATTCCCGTGGAGGCTGTCTTTAAACCCAAGAAGGATCGCCGAGGCGACATCCTAGACATAAAGTATTTCAAACCCATCTGATCCATCTGGCGGTGGGGCCGTGCACCCACCGCCTTTTTTCTTGCCTTTCCCCTGATTTGCTCTGGAGTTCCTCCACTGAACAGATCCAAACAGACGGGCAGGTAAAAGAGAGCCCTCCAGGGCCCCCCAATACCTTTGTCAAAAAAAGTACCCCTCTCAAAAGCTCATGGCAGTGAAGGCTTGGGTATCAGAAATCATAAAGAGGTTTTCCCCCCTTTGGTGATCCCAGTTGTGAATAATCCTGGCTGAGGATACTATTGACAAGACCGGTATGATCCGGAAGCCAGATTGGTGCACTTCAGGAGGTCCTCCAGAATGTCTGATTTGCTTGCTCTTGCGAATCAAGTTATGGCTGCACAACCCTTTAGCGTATTGGTGGGCGCGGAGATTACCCAGTTTGGCCAAGGCAAAGCCGAGCTGAGTATTGAACTGTGCGAGAAGCACCGCCAGCAACACGGCTTTGTGCATGGAGGTGTTCTTTCATATGCGGCAGACAATGCGCTTACCTTTGCTGCTGGAAGCGCATTGGGCCCGGCTGTTGTCACAGCCGAATTCAAGATCAATTACCTTCGCCCAGCCCTGGGGGAAAAGCTCATAGCCCGGGCCAGTGTGATTCACGCCGGGAAAACCCAGGCTGTATGCTGCTGCGAAGTTTTCTGTGTCAAGCAAAATACTGATTATCTATGCGCCATTGCACAAGGCACAGTAAACGTTCTTTCTAACCCCAATTCTTCACAATGAGTGAAAAATGCGGGCTGACCTCATGGGATTTCCGGATGAATCCATTTATGCTCAAACGCACTTTGAACTTCCCTCTGGGGTGGCCCTTGGGTTTAGAACTTAAGATGGCTAAATGTACCGGAGGATTGGGGGCGCAGTCTTCCATGTGGAAGGCCATTAAAAATATCCGGCCCAGGCAAAGCGGCTGGAGAGCCTGGTTGCATCAGCCAAGCTCATTCAACGAGACAAATGGGCTTGCAGGCCGGGCCCCAAGGCCCAGGCTGAACTCAGAGGCTTTGGGATTTGGAGTCGGGCCTGGTACTCTAGGCCAGTGGATAGGCACTCATGGATGCAGGTCACAAAGGCCCTTTGGCAAATGAGGAAGGCCTTATGAGGAAGGGAACAAGGGCTGTGGAGAAAGAGAGAGAAAGGCAATGAGGGATCTATTCTATCCCAAGAGTGTGGTGGTGGTCGGAGTCTCCAACTCCCCTACCAACATGGCCAGGGGAATCGTCTTTAACCTCAACGAATGCCGCTTCAAGGGAGTCATCTATCAGGTGGGCAGAAGCGGAGGGGTCTTCGCAGGAAGGCGCATCTATCCTTCGGTCCTACAGGTGCCCGACGAACTGGACATGGCTGTGATACTGACTCCGGCCCATACCATACCGGGCATTCTGGAGGAGTGTGGTCAAAAGGGGATAAGGAGGGCTGTCATAGAATCAGGAGGGTTTAGGGAGTATGGAGAGGAGGGAAAGCGCCTGGAAGAGGAAATCTTGAGGGTCTCGGCCAAATGGGGGATACGATTTGTAGGGCCCAACTGCATAGGAATTATCAACATGGAAAATGGCTTTAGCACCCCTTTCCCTCCCATAGGAAGAATGGTCAAGAAGGGGGACATATCTGTCATTACTCAAAGCGGGGGAGTTGGGATCTCGGTCTTGCATCTGTTGGCCAACGAGGGACTGGGGTTAAATAAATTCGTTTCTGTGGGCAACATGCTGGACATCCAGACAGAGGAATATCTGGAGTTCCTGATTCAAGACCCCAACACCCGGTATATTTTCCTGTACCTGGAAGGCATACGCCAGGGCCGAAAACTCATGGAAGTGGCCAGGCGCTCTCCCAAGCCCATAGTGGCCTTCAAGGCCAATATCGGAAGGATGGGAAAGAGGATAGCATCCTCGCATTCGGCCTCTCTTTCCAGCGACGACCGGGTGGTGGAAGCCGCCTTCCGCCAGGCCGGGATCATACGTGTTCACGATGCCACCACCCTGGGCAACGATCTCAAGATCCTGAGGCTGCCTCCCATGAGGGGCAGGAACCTGGCCATCATGTCTCGATCAGGCGGTCATGCGGTGATCGCAGCGGATGCCTGCGAGACCTCTGGACTCAATCTGGTGGAGTTCCCCAGAGATTTTCTGGAGCAGATAGAAGCGCACTTCAGGGCCTCGGTGATCAAACTGACCAACCCCCTGGACCTGGGTGACCTTTTCGACATGGAGGTATACGCCCAGATAATAGATGAGACCCTGGCACGCCCCGAGGTGGATGGAATGGTCTTCCTCCATACTTTTCACGCTGCCCTGGAAAGCCAGCCTTCCAGGGAGCTATTCTCCAGGGTGATCAGGCTTTCCCAAAGACACGACAAGCCCGTGGCGCTCTATGTCTCCACCGAAGATCAGGAGGTGAGCCACCTCAAGAAGAACCTGGATTTTCCGGTCTTTACCCAAGTGGTTGAAACCATAAGGGCCTTGGAATTGAATAGATGTTACCACGCCCAAAAAGAAAGATTGGAGGCCCAAGAGCCCCAAGCCTCCTTAGAGGCAGACACGCGGAGGCTCAAGGAATTGGTGGGAAGAGCCCTTTTGGAGAAAAGGGACCTTTTGTTACATGAGGCTTTGGAGCTTCTGGCCCTTTGGGGTATACCGGTTGTCAAAGGAGTTGTGGCAGCCTCCAAGGAGGAACTGCTGCAGGCTGCTGAAACAGTGGGTTATCCGGTGGTCCTCAAGGTGGTCTCCCAAGAGATTTCCCACAAATCGGATGCCGGCGGGGTGGTCCTGGACCTTCGGGACGGACAGTCCCTTAGCCAAGCTGTGGAAGAAATGGAAAAGAGGCTCAAAAGAGATTTTCCCAAGGCTCAAATAACAGGTTACATGGTCCAGCCCATGATTGCTGGAGGCAAGGAACTGATTTTGGGAGGTACCCAAGACCAGCAGTTCGGGCCTGTGGTGCTGGCTGGCATCGGAGGCATATTCGTGGAGGTCTTGGGGGATGTTTCCTTGAGGGTGGCTCCCATCTCCAGGCTGGATGCCCAGGAGATGCTCCAAGAACTCAAGGGCTTTCCAGTGCTAAAAGGGGTAAGGGGCGAGAGTGCCTCGGATCTGGATGCACTGCTGGAGATGCTCTGCAGGCTTTCGGGCCTCATGTGTCAGATGCCTGAGATTCAGGAACTGGATATGAACCCCGTGAGGGTTTTCCCCTTGGGGCAAGGTGCTTTGGTCTTGGATGCAAGAGTGATACTCAAAAAGTGAAACTGGCAGGGGGAGATGAGTATGGACACTGTGGAAAAATATGCCAAATTCGTAAACACTGCGATGGTGGCCAGGGTGGAGCCTGTGGTGGTGGACAGGGCCCAAGGAGCCACGTATGTGGATATCTCTGGGAAAGAATACATAGATTGCTTCTCAGGAATAGCCGTGACCAATGCCGGGCATTGCCATCCCAGGGTCATAGAAGCAGCCAAAGCCCAGATGGAAAAGCTGGTGCACTGCTGCTCCTATGTTTATTACAGCCAGCCTACAGCGGATTTGGCTGAGAAGCTTGCAGCCATCACACCTGGAAGGCTGCAAAAGACCTTTTTTGGAAACGGCGGGGCCGAGGCCATAGAGGGAGCTCTAAGGCTGGCCAAGCAGTTTACGGGAAAGACAGAATTCATAGGGCTCCAGGGATCTTTTCATGGCCGCTCCTATGCCACCTTGAGTGTCACAGGTAACTGCGGCCGAAAAAGGAGAGGGGGACCGTACATGGCAGGCTGTACATTTCTGCCCGCCCCTTACTGCTATCGCTGCTTCTATGAGCTGAAATATCCCTCCTGCCAGCTTCGTTGTGCCAGAGCCCTTGAGGAGATAATCCTGTACAACACATATGACTCGGTGGCCGCCTTCATAGCCGAGCCTGTCATGGGCGAAGGTGGGATAATCGTGCCTCCTGTGGAATTCTTCCAGGAAGTGGAGAAGATCCTCAAGAAACATGAAATCCTTTTTATTTGCGACGAAGTACAGACCGGTTTCGGCAGAACAGGTAAGATGTTTGCAATAGAGCATTACGAAGTGGAACCCGACATAATGGCCATGGCCAAAGGCATAGCCGACGGGTTCCCCCTCAGTGGTTTTATTGCCAGAGAGGATGTGGCCGACTCATTCAAGCCCGGGGATCATCTCTCCACTTTCGGGGGCAATCCTGTGTCCTGTGCGGCGGCTTTAGCCAACATACGGGTCTTGGAGGAGGAGAAGCTGGTAGAGGCTGCAGCGCAGAAGGGAAAGTGGTTTCTGGAGAGATTCCAGGATCTGGCCTCCAGACACAGGCTAATAGGAGATGTTCGCGGCAAAGGGCTCATGATAGGCCTTGAGCTAGTAAAGGACCCATCCAGCAAAGAGCCGGCTGCAGAAGAAGGACGCCGTCTGCGCCAGGCATGCCTGGAGAAAGGATTGCTGGTAGGTCTGGGGGGAACCTTTGGAAATGTGATCAGGATCCAGCCTCCTTTGGTCATAGAGGAGGCTCAGATGGAAGAGGTGCTAAGGGTTCTGCAGGAGGCTCTCTACAACCTCTGAAAAGGAAGGCCAGGCAAGGACCCGGGAGATGGGGGTGTCAACACTCGCCTGCATGAAAGCTTAGAAAACAGGGGGACACAGATGATGAAGGGCAAAGACTTGGTTTTTTTGTGTATCATATGGGCCTTGGCAGCCCTGGGATCTCCTTCATGGGCCGGCCAGGGACTGGAATGGACTCTTCTTCAACAGGTCAAGCTTCCGGCCGAGCCGCTGGATGTAACCATATCCCAAGACGGCCAGTGGTTTTTTGTGCTGACACCGGGCCAGGTGCTTGTTTTTCAACCCGGAGCCAAGGAACCCATGTCCCGAATGGATGTGGGCAAGGAATTTGACAGGCTGGCCCATTCTGCAATCCATGATGCCCTCATACTAAGCAGCCGCTCCGCCAAGAGCATGGAGCTCATTCGCCTTGAGTTCATACAGGATGTGGCCATAGAAGGCCTTCCTTTCAGAGGCAGCGACAAGGCATCGGTGACCATAGCTGTTTTCGATGACTACCAGTGTCCTTACTGCGCCAAGTTGGAGCCCCAATTGAAACAGTTACTGGAGAGATACCCCCAGGATGTCAAGTTGGTGATAAAGCAATTTCCTCTTCGAAGTCATCCTCAGGCCATGAGGGCAGCCAAGGCAGCCCTGGCCGCCCACAGGCAGGGTAAGTTTTGGGAAATGCATGAGAAGCTTTTTCAGAAGCAAAATGAACTGAACGAGGCCAAGATAAACGAGATAGCTCAATCCATCGGGCTTGACATGAGCAGGTTTGAAAAGGACATGACAGATCAGGACATAGAGCGCATGATCCAGCAAGACCTTCAAAATGGCTTTCAGATCCGGGTGCAAGGTACCCCAACTGTTTTTGTAAACGGCAAGCTGGTGCGCAGGCCTGATTTTAGAAGCATCTTGGAGCTGGTGGAATCGGAGCTCAAGAAAAAGAAAGCCTCTTGACCCGCGTACTTGGTGCTTGAATATTGATGCGGCCTGAGTTGGAGCTATCCAGAGGCTAGCTTACTCATTCTCAAATCCAGTTTTTTTCTGTGGGGGTCATCCATGGCCTTGGCCAATTATCAGGGCAAAAGGAGAGGTTAAGGTGGGGGCCGGAAAGCCAAAAAAATTAAGAGAAGTGGGAAAAAACGTGGGGTTTGTGAGAAACAAAAGGGCGAAGATGAACCGGAGGAAGTTTCTGGGCCTTGGGCTTGCAGTTGCGGGAACTGCCCTGGTTGGACCCGTAGTTTTCATCCCCAAGGCAAGGGCTTCTTGGGCTCCCAGAAGCCAGGTGCATCCCAATGTGGACCAACTCCTTGTGGTAGGAGTAACGGATCCTCTCATGACAAGAGGGCTGGAGCCCAGTTGCAGTTGGAGCAGGCAGGAGGAGTTGGTCGTCCCACAGCGCATCTTTGAGAACATGGACAGGCTTGCCTGCGCCCTAAGCCGTTTGAGGGACCCTGTACAGGCCTGGAAACAGATCTTTGTAAAGCCTCCTGGTAAGGCCTGGTCAGAGACAGTTGTGGCTATAAAGATCAACAACATAGCTCTTCAGCATACACGGAGCCCAGTGCTGGCCAAGGTGTGCCAGGTATTTGTGGATTTCTTAGGCGTAAAGCCATTGAACATCAATGTTTATGATGCCATTCATGGGAGCAACATGAAGGAATCCACTCCCTTCAAGGGTATCCCAGAGGGTGTCAGGATCCAAAATGCCTGGGAGGGTGTGAACACAACCGTGAATGTCCCGGCGCCTTGGAGAGACGGGCAGTCCAAGAGTAAATGCATAAAACATCTGGTAGATGGAAGTGTGGACATCTTGGTGAACATAGCCTTATGCAAGGGCCATAGCTCCCGATTCGGGGGCTTCACCATGAGCATGAAAAACCATTTGGGAACCTTTTCACCCAGGCCAGCGCATGAGGATGGCAGCCAGGACTACCTGATCGCCATAAACAAGACCCCTGAGATTCTAGGGCCCATGGATGGCAGGTCTGGAAAGGTGCTCTTTCCTCGCCAACAGCTCTGCATTCTGGACGGCCTTTGGGCCAGCAAGGGGGGCCCTGGAGGCAACCCCACTCATCAGCCCAACTTCCTAGCCATGGGTGTTTTTTCTCCTGTGCTGGACTATGTGGTGGCCACTCAGTTCAGAGGGGAGCAGATGGGCTGGAAGCCCGAGATGGAAATGACTCAAAGGATGCTATCGGATTTTGGCTACAGCCCTCTGGATTTGCCCGACGGCGGCAAGATCCTGGAAGCAGGCTAAGATCTGGGGCAACTGCGCTGCTCACCCAGGCGGAATCACCCGCTGAGGTAGGCCACCCAAGCCCTTGGGCTCTGCCTGGTAGCTCAAGAAGCTCAAATGCCATGGGAGGTTTAAACGCAGCATTTAAGGCCGCTGTGTTCTGGAGTGGTTTAGGACCAGGTGAGTGGGAAACATCATTGAGTTGGTTTGCCCAAGAGCCATTCAGGAATAAAAAGGGCTGGCCGGTGAACTTCAGGATAGAGCCTTGAGTTCTTGCCAGGGGTCTCATCCTTGATCACAGGGGAACCATGGATTCAAATTTGAAGTCTCCAGCAAAACAGACCTGGGTGTCCAAAGTCAAGAGCCTGTGGCAATGGCGCCAATTCCATGAAAAGCCCGGAGTTGTTTCTGCCTGGTGTACACTCATGGGCCCTTTGCTTGCCTGGGCAACACCGGCCAGGAGAAGAACACTTCTGGCCCTGGGCGGCCTTTTCATGGCGCTCAAGTATGTTCTTAAGTCCACGGCAGGAAACACCCTCTGGAAAGGTTCAGGGCAGTATTTGCCAGATCTTGCAGCAGCCCTGTGGGCAGTTCTACTTGTTTTGCTCTTGTTTTGGTTCTGCTATTACTTGGCATCAAATTTCCAAAGGCTTCCAAGTGTTTTTAGAAAAAGTCCTCAGCTTTTTCTCCACGGGTTGTTTTGGGCAATCTTGTTTGTCATTTGGGCAAGCTCTCCTGGAGACGGACTTCCTGGAGGCCTCCTCATCGGGCTTGCCATGATGCTTCCCTTTTTCCTCTGGCGCCTGGGTTACATGTTTCTCTCAGGCCAAAGAGGCAGGGTATCTGGCACCAGATTCAGAGATCACCTGATGTACCTGTGGCCCCTTTACGGGGGATCCAACACTCCCTACGGAAAGGGTCTGGACTATCTATCCAGAACCGAGGCCAAAGATCCCCAGGCCTTGGCCCGCAGTCAGCTGGCTGGTTTGAGGCTACTGATGCTGGCCGCTCTCTGGATGGTTGTCAAGGAGGTACTGAATGCAGTGGTTTTTGGTGCTGACAACAGCCTCAGACAGGCCATGGGAGGGTTGAGCCTGGAGGTTCCCAGATTGAGTTTCTTGTTGGTGCACCCTGATGGGGGATGGGGAGGGCTTGGTTGGTTGAGTGTTTATGGGGAACTTTTCATGAACGTGCTCAACCGGGCGGCTAAGGGCCACGTGATCATAGGGATTCTTAGGCTTTTCGGTTTTTATGTTTTCCGAAACACCTACAAGCCCTTGCTGGCTGAGACCGTAGTTGGATTCTGGAACCGATATTATTACTATTTCAAAGAGCTTCTGGTGGAGTTTTTTTTCTATCCCACCTTCGCCAGCTGGTTTCGAAAAAGCCCCAAGTTGAGGCTTTTTGCAGCAGTTTTCATGGCAGCCTTTGTGGGCAACATGTATTATCACCTCATAAGAATGACAGGGGAGCTGGTGGCCGGGGATTTCAGGGCCATATGGTCTGCCTTGCACCTCAGGATAGTTTATTGTTTGATGTTGAGCACGGGGGTTTTTTTCTCTATGCTTAGGGAACAAAAAAGGATAAGGCAGGGGCCTTCACGAAGCCCCTTGAGACGGGTTATGGCCGTCTTTGGGGTCTGGAGTTTCTTTGCCTTCATAAACATCTGGAATCAAAAGGGCGCGGGCAGCTTGGAGTCCACAGTCAGGCTCCTCATGGGACTTGTGGGACTGGGCTGAAACTATTTGGATAGAGGTGGGAGATGTTTCTGGATCTGAACGTAGGTGATCTGGTGGAACCCCTCAGCGGTCGTAGATGGGATAAAAAAGAAACGGCTGGCCAGGTGAGCAGACGCGCGGCCAGGTTTCGAAAGATGGGTCTGCTGCCTGGGGACAGGGTTTTCATTCTCTTCGGGAACAAGCCGGAGTTTTTCGCCGAGCTTCTAGCAGTGTGGAGGATGGGAGCCTGCCCCATACCAGTGGACAGCAGGCTCACCCCTTTCGAGGCCGAGAACCTGGCCAAGGCGGCCAGTCCCAAGATAGCCGTGGTAGATGAGAATTCCACATCCTCCCAGACCGCCCAGGCTCTCTCGCGCCTGGGGGTAATGGTGGTACACACCCTGGAGAACTCCCCAGAAGAGGATTTGCCCTCGTATGTGATGCTGGAGCAGGATGCCCTCATGCTTTTCACCTCGGGATCCACGGGAGATCCCAAGGGGGTGGTCCACACCCACCGCTCCTTGAGAGCCAGGTGGATCTCTCTGAGAGATCATCTGGGGCTGTCTGCTTTTAAGAGAACCCTCTGCATTCTGCCCACACACTTCGGCCATGGCCTGATTTGCAACTGCCTTTTCCCGTGGCTTTCGGGCCAAGATCTCTACATTGCTCCCCCCTTCCGCCACGAGCTGGTCATGCGCCTGGGTAAGCTCGTAGATGAGAACGAGATAACCTTCTTATCCTCGGTTCCGGCCATATGGAGGATGGCCCTGAAGTTGGCCCGCCCCCCAGAGAGGGGAACCCTGGCTCGGGTGCATTGCGGATCGGCTCCCCTTTCGGCTCACATGTGGGAGGACATAAGAAAGTGGGCCGGCACCCGTCACGTTTGCAATGCTTACGGGATAACTGAGACCGGAAGCTGGGTGGCCGGACTGAGCGATGCAAGTGTGCCGGCTGAGGACGGCCTCATAGGCCCAGGTTGGGGGGCCGTGGTTCGTGTGTTGAAAAGCAATGAGGTTCAGGGAGCCCTGGATCCAGAACTTTGTTGTGATGTGGGAGAGGAGGGATTTGTGTGGCTTAACACACCGGCTCTCATGAGGGGCTATTTCAACCGGGAGGACCTTACATCTGAGAATGTGGTCAACGGCTGGTTCAGGACAGGAGACAAGGGTTTTCTGGATGAGAGGGGATGGCTTACCCTGAGGGGTAGAGTTCGGGACGAGATCAATAAGGGGGGAATGAAGGTTTTCCCTTCTGATGTGGACTGTGTGGTGGAGCGCTTCCATGCCACAGTGGATGTGTGTACCTTTGCCATAGATGATCCTCTTTATGGCCAGAACATAGGTATGGCTGTGGTGCTCTCGGACAAAGGGGAGGATACCATTCGTTCCCTCTACGCCTGGATGAAAGAGCACCTGGCAGAGGCAAAGTTACCTGTTCGCTGGTGGCTCATGGAGGAGATCCCCAGAACTTCCAGGGGAAAGGTAAACAGGGATTCGGTCAAGGCCAGTTGTGAAGGGAGGAGTCCTCTGGATTTGGCCGGGATTTTGGCAAGGGGTAAAGGCCCATGAACCAGCTGAGGGCCCAAAGAAGGGCGCATCTCATGGGATTTCTAAAACAGATCCAAAAAGCAGGGGTGCCTGTGGAAAACATAGGGGACGAGGATGGTCTGGTGGCCTCTGGCCTGATAGATTCTCTGGCCATCATGGAGATAGTGGTGTTCCTGGAAGAGAACTATGGAATAGACTTCTCCAGACGGGGGATAGATCCAGAGGAGTTGGGCTCCATAAAAGGCATACTGGATCTCATAGAAAGGGAAGAAAAAACTCTGGGCAGCTCTGGTTAGCCCAACTACGGCAGTCTGCAGAGCAAAATGCAATGGTCATGCGGACTTTTTTACAGGACTTTACAAGTTAGCATCGACCAAACAGGGATATCCATTTGATATCAGGTAATAATCTGGTCAACTAACCT
>JBBFLE010000026.1 GCA_037481695.1 bacterium
GAGAGGTTCTCGGCGAAACTGTAATGGCGGTGAAGATGCCGCCTGCCCGCAGTAGGACGGAAAGACCCTATGCACCTTTACTGTAAGCACGTATTGGGTTCTGGTTGGCGCTGCGTAGCGTAGGTGGGAGACTTGGAAGCGGGGGCTTCGGTTCCCGTGGAGTCGCAATGTGAAACACCACTCTGCGCCAATTAGGATTCTAACCCCGATCCTGTGAAGCCAGGCGGGGGACAGTGCGTGCGGGTCAGTTTGACTGGGGCGGTTTCCTCCTAAAAGGTAACGGAGGAGCGCGAAGCTCGGCTCAGCACGGTTGGCAACCGTGCGCTGAGGGTATGGCCAGAAGCCGGGTTAACTGCGAGACCTACAAGTCGAGCAGGTGCGAAAGCAGGCCCAAATGATCCGGCGGTGGAATGTGGAATCGCCGTCGCTCATCGGACAAAAGGTACGCTAGGGATAACAGGCTGATCGGGCCCAAGAGTTCACATCGACGGCCCGGTTTGGCACCTCGATGTCGGCTCATCGCATCCTGGGGCTGAAGTCGGTCCCAAGGGTTTGGCTGTTCGCCAATTAAAGCGGTACGCGAGCTGGGTTTAGAACGTCGTGAGACAGTTCGGTCCCTATCTACCGCGGGCGCAGGATATCTGAGAGGTGCTGTCCCTAGTACGAGAGGACCGGGATGGACGAACCTCTGGTGTACCAGTTGTCGCGCCAGCGGCATCGCTGGGTAGCTATGTTCGGACGGGATAACCGCTGAAAGCATCTAAGCGGGAAGCCCACCTCAAGATGAGATATCCCTCTGCCGCAAGGCAGACTAAAGACCCCTCGAAGACCACGAGGTTGATAGGCCGGAAGTGTAAGTGCGGTAACGCATTAAGCTAACCGGTACTAATCGGTCGTGCGGCTTGAGCACAAATCTTACACGTTGGTGTTATTCCAACATTGTGAGGCCCGAACCAGGTTCTGTTGTCGGAGGATATCAGAGTTTCCCGGTGGCCATAGCGGAGGGGAAACACCTGTTCCCATCCCGAACACAGAAGTTAAGCCCTCCAGCGCCGATGGTACTGCTCTGGTAACGGAGTGGGAGAGTAGGTCGCTGCCGGGAAACTTTTTTAGCCCGTCGCCTTTCGAGACAGAATTGACGCCGGGCTTTTTTTTTTTTGCGGCGTGCACCCGCTTTAGCCCGCATTGTTTTCAAGAACTGGATAACTTGGAGTGGCTTTACAATATCCTTGGGTGGACGGATTCATTAAATCTTGATCATTTGAATTCCAGCCGGAGTTCAATCCAATTGGTTCTCAGGCAGATTTCTTCGCAAGAAGAGGAAAGCCCATGGACTCCCTTTGCTTTAGATATGCCTGGGCACAGGCTCTGGCCAACTTCCTCACCCTCAGGATGTAACGGGTCCTTTCGGCCACACTCAGAGCCCCGCGAGCGTCCAAGAGATTGAAAGTATGAGAGCATTTAAGACAGTGATCATAGGCAGGTAAGACAAGCCCTTTGTCCACCAGTCGAACACACTCGGCCTCGTGCATCTGGAAAAGCTTCAAGATGGCCTCCACATCGGCTTCTTGGAAATTATACTTGGAAAACTCCACCTCGCTTTGATGGTGCACGTCCCCATAGGTTATGCCATGAGCCCACTCCAGCTCAAAGACATTGTCAACTCCCTGCAGATACATGGCAATGCGTTCTATTCCATAGGTGATCTCTACAGAAACAGGCTGCAGGTCTATCCCACCGGCTTGTTGGAAGTAGGTAAACTGGGTTATCTCCATGCCGTCCAGCCACACTTCCCATCCCAGTCCCCAAGCCCCCAAGGTGGGAGATTCCCAATCATCCTCCACAAACCGAATATCATGAAGCAGAGGATCCACTCCAAAATGGCGCAGGCTGTCCAGATAAAGCTCCTGAATGTCCAGGGGAGAAGGCTTCATTATTACCTGGAACTGGTAATAATGTTGCAACCTGTTGGGATTCTCTCCATAACGCCCGTCAGTAGGTCTCCTCGAGGGCTCCACATAGGCTGCATTCCAGGGCTCCGGGCCAAGCACCCTCAGAAAGGTTGCTGGATGAAATGTGCCTGCTCCCACCTCAGTATCGTAAGGCTGATGTAAAATGCATCCACGGCTGGCCCAGTAATTCTCCAGCGCCAGGATAAGCTCTTGAAAGTTCATCTGCCAGTCCCCCCTGCCTGGATCATTCACCGAAAAGATGAAACTATATTATCCGTTTTGGCCGATTTGTCCACTGCAGGCTGGTATTTCCTCTATTTTCCCATGCTCTCCAGGAATTCGGTTGACCTGAGTGTTCGGCCTGCGTGATACACGAAAAAGGCACGAAGCAGACCCTTGGACTCCTTCAATGCCAGGGACGAGAAAGCCACCCTGTGAAGCCTCTCCAATGGAAGGGATCTGGCCTCCTGAAGTAGCCTAAGGGTCCCTCTGCTTATGCTGAACCCCTCTGCGCCCTGGCAATTGCGGCACAAGGCGCCACCTTGTGAGATTCCGATTCTAATAGATAACCCCTGCTCCAAGAGGGCCCCACAGCTAACACAGGCATCCAACTTCAGACCGTAACCAGCCAGGTCAAGTGCCCTGAGTTCGAACAACCGCAGTACAGCCTCTCCTGCGCCTGTTTTGCCCAGAGATCTGAGGGTCCAAAGCAAAAGGGGCAAAAGGCCCTTAACAGGCTCCCCCTCTGGAGCGCATGCCTCAGCCCATTCGGCCACATAGCAGGCCCTGGCAAAGCCCGTCAGGTCTGCCCTGACAGATTCGAAATGCTCCAAGAGATCCGCCCCTTCCAATCTTACCAAGGAACTCCCAGGCCTTTCGAAACCGTGGATTCTCACATGTGTCAGAAGGTCCAGATTGGCTCCGAAACGTCTTCGACTGGCCTTGGCCCCTTTTGCTATGCCTGTGAGTTTTCCTTTTTGGTCCCCGTAAAAGGTAACCAGAAGGTCCCTCTCTTGAAAATCCATTACCTTCAATATCACGGACTCTGTGACAAAAGGAGGCATGGGCCTCACCCCCTCTTCTGAGCAAGAACCCTCAAGGGCTCATTTTAGCCGCATCTTTCACAAAGGGGAGATGATGCAATCTTAGCCATCAAAATTTCAATTGGAACATGCATGTCCCAAAAACACAATGGAACCTTTGAGCCCCAAAAAAGCTTTGACAGGCCTGATCCCATGGGGCAGGGTCCAAAACCGAGAACCTAACAAATGTAACAGGGGGTGTACCTCTAAGCCAGCCCATCTTGGCTCATGATCCTAATTGGGTTAGGATGGAATCCAGGCAGTAATACAAAAAAGCTGGGCCTTAGATTCAAAGCCACGCAAAGGGGAGGGAACCCTGAGTAGAGTGAGCATTCCCCACAGAATCCTTCTGGCCAATCCCAGAGGGTTTTGTGCAGGTGTGAAAAGAGCCATAGAAACCGTAGAGACAGCCCTGCGAAAGACCGGAGCCCCGGTATATGTTTTTCATGAGATCGTGCATAACACCCATGTGGTCAAGGAGCTGGGAGACAGGGGAGCGCTTTTCGTGGATCGGGTGGATCAGGTTCCTCCTGGCAGCCTTCTGATTTTTTCTGCCCACGGTGTTTCCCCCAAGGAAAGGCAATTGGCAAAGCACAGAGGTCTCAAGGTGGTTGACGCCACCTGTCCCCTGGTCACCAAAGTCCACATGGAAGCCAGGCGCTTCGCCAAAGAGGGTAGGACCATTTTGCTTGTGGGGCACGAGGGCCATGAGGAGGTGGTAGGCACCATGGGCGAGGCACCGGAACATATCCGGTTGGTGATATCAGTGAGGGATGTAGAGAATGTGCGAGTAGAGGATCCTGGAAAGGTGGCTGTTATAACCCAGACCACCCTCTCCCTGGATGAAACAAAAGAGGTGATGGAAGCCGTAAGGGCCAGATTTCCCAAAGCTGTGACTCCTACCAAGAAAGACATATGCTATGCTACCACCAACCGCCAGACGGCAGTAAAAGAACTGGCCCCGCGGTGTGATATGATCTTGGTGATAGGCTCTCGTAATTCCTCCAATTCCAGAAGGCTGGCTGAGGTGGCCGAGTCGTACAAGACAAAGGCCCATCTCATAGATGATGTGGGAGGCATAGAGATGGGCTGGCTAGAGGGGGTGGAAACCCTGGGTATAACAGCCGGAGCCAGTGCACCGGAGCATCTTGTGACGGAACTGGTAGATTTCTTCAAACGCATGGGTACAAGAAAGATTCAAGAATGGGAATCAGGAGAGCGAGAAAAGGTGCGCTTCGGCCTCCCCTCAGAGCTCAGACATCTGAAGGGCTCTGTGCAATAGACCCCTCCTTGGGCTCCAATCGTTCCCTGTGTTCTCGATAGAGCTCTTGAGGTACCATCCAAAAAGCAATAACAACCAAAGCTGGCACCACAATCAGATCGTCCAGGTGCCCCAGGACAGGTATGAAATCTGGTATCAGATCTATGGGGGAAAGCACATAGGCAAGGGCAAGCCCCAAGAGCCAGCGGGCAATTCTGGGGGTACGGGGATCCAAATAAACTGCCTTTACCACTGCCAGTTCCATTCTTAACACTCGGATCGAAGCCTTGAGAGACAATCTCATCGCTTAACCTTCAAGGAGCAAAAGGCCATAGCCTACCCTCGGGTCAATGAGGAGCCTCCCTTGGGGCAAGACAGCCAAAATGGCTCCTCAAGAGGCTCATCATCGTTCAAGCCTGAAGAGTATGGGCACCTCTACCTCCATTTCCACCGGCTCATGCCCCAAAAACCCAGGCACGAACTCCCAATGCTCCACCGCTTCCCTGGCCGCATCATCCAAGATCTTGTATCCGCTTGGTTGGGTCACCCGTACAAGGCCGGGACTGCCGTCTTTTAGCACTACCACCGAAAGGATCACCGTGCCTTCATAGCCTCTTTTTCTGGCAATCTCAGGATAAGGAGGTTTGGGATTTCTCCCATAGCGTGGGAAGGCTTTCTGGAGTTGGGCCTTGGGTGGCTTTCCTTCCCCTGAGGGTTCCAGCTGGGGCAAGGCTGATGAGATTTCTTGCTTTCCTGCTGTAAATAGGGACTCCTGGCCTCTGCTCTGAGAACCTCCAGTCACAGAGGCCCCATCATCCTGCTCCAGGGGATCTCTCATGTCCTGCATCTTGGGAGATGAAGTTGTCTTTGGCTTGGTTTGCTGCTTTTTCAACTCAGGCCGCGGTTTTACCTTGGGGCTTGCGGACTGGACAGCGGGCAGGGGATCTTGCTGGGCAATCAAGGAAGGCTCAGAAGACTGGTGGCTTGGGGTGGAATACTCATGCTGCTCTTTGGGCGAAGCGGGCTCACTGCCAGTAGATGGTCTCTTGGGTAGCTCTTTTGCAGGAAAAGGAGTCTCAAGGGATATCTCTAGGCTGGGCCTGGGTATCCAGGGGATCTCTTTCTTGGGCATGAGAGTCCATGGTGACAGAAAGGCGGCCAAGTGCAGGCTAGTAGAGACCAGAAAACCCAGAACCAGCTCCTGTCTCATTTGCTTCCTCTGGGTTGGGCTTCCAGAAAGACCCTATTTAGACCTGAAGAACGTATTGTGTCCAAAACCTCTATGATTCTTTGGTATGAAACGGCTTGATCTCCCCTTAGTATGACCTTGTCTACTTCTCCAGAACCTGCCTTGGCCTGGATTCTTTGTGCCAGCAATTCCAGGCTAATATGTTCTCCCTCCAGAAATATCTCTCCCTGGGCATCCAGGCTTACCTCCATAGCCTGGGTGTTATCCTGGGTGAGCATGTCCGCCTTAGGAAGACTAAGAGGGATACCCTTTTGGAGGGCCATGAAAAGGGAAACGTAAATGAAGAATGAGAGCAGTTGAAATGTCACGTCTATCAGAGGGATCATCTCCATGCGAACCTTTTTCCGTTCCGTTCTGTGGATCTTCACGGCACCCTCTGCGGCTCGGTCCCTGGGTGGACATGGAAAAGGCCGGTGCTGTTTCCCTGATGACGATTCTTGCTGTGGACTATTTCCAGGGAGGTCCCATAGGTCTCCATCTCGTTGGCTGCCTGTTCGGCACGTTTCTGGAAGTAGTTATAAGAAATCACACAGGGCACTGCTATCACCAGGCCGGCCACGGTAGTTATCAAAGCCTCTGCAACCCCGATGGTAACCACTCTAGGATCCTGGAATCCCGAACTGCCCAGTAGATCAAAGGCTTTTATCAAGCCTGTGACCGTGCCCAAGATGCCCAACATGGGGGCCACGGTCACCAGTGTGTCCAAAACGGCCAACCCCCTCCTCATTCTCTCCATCTGCTCCTTGGCCGCCACCTCCATGGCCGCAGAGAGGGAAAACTCCCTATGCACAATGCCGCTAACCAACACCCGCACCACGTAATCACGGCTTCCGCGCACCTTTTCCCTTATCTCGTCATATGCCTCCCGCTCGGCCAGGGAAAGCACCTCCTCCACCAGGCGCCTGTTTCTCCTGGCGGTCTCCCTTACCCAGAAGATGGCCCTGTCTATGGTCACTGCCAGAGCTACCAGCGAACACCCCAGCAATGGCCACATCACAGGCCCCCCTCTTTGAAACAGATCCATCATGCTGTTTTCCCCTTCTCCCCCCGCGCCCCCAAGCCATCCAGATAAGGGGTGATCCTGGGAGCTCCAGTCACGGGATCCATGTCCACATAAACCCGAGCCCCATATACATCCAGAATGGTTTGCTGCGTGATTACCTCTTGGGGAGGGCCCAAGGCTCGAACCTTCCCCTCTTTTAAGAGCAGAAGTCTGTGGCAGACAACAGAGGCCAAGTTGAGATCATGGGAAACCCAAACCACTGTCAGGCCTTCTTGGCTGTGGAGCCTTCCCAGCAGTTCCACAAGCTCCATTTGATGTTTGAGATCCAGGTACGCCGTGGGCTCGTCCAGGAGAAAAACCCTGGGCTGCTGAGTCAAAGCCCTAGCCACCAATACCCTCTGCCTCTCTCCTCCGCTAAGCTCGTTGACGTCTCTTTGTGCCAGGTGGGAACAGCCTGCCTTCTCTAGGCTGGCCCAGGCGATAGCCCTGTCTTCATCCCCTTCGAAGCCCATCATGCTCAGGTGTGGATGCCTGCCCATGAGGGCCATTTCCAGGACTGTAAAAGACTGTGTCAAGATGGTCTCCTGGGGCACCACTGCCAGAGTCTTGGCCACTTTTTTCCTTGACATGGTTTGGATATCCTGACCCTCCAGGAGGACCCTTCCCCTTTCAGGTTTGAGGATACCCTGCAGCACTCCCAGCAGTGTTGTCTTGCCAGAAGCATTGGGTCCCAAGATGCCCAGTATCTCCCCCCTGGCCACCTGAACAGACACGTCCTGTAGTACCCATTCTTTACGATAACGAAACCACACGCCATTTGCCATTAAGAGGGGTTCCACCTGGCCCCCCTTGTGCGAAGTAGAAGGATGAAAAATGGAGCCCCTAGGGCTGCAGTGATCACACCCACCGGCACCTCGGCAGGAGACATGAGGGTTCTGGCCAGGACATCCGCCAATATGAGGAAAACCGCTCCACCCAAGGCTCCCATTGGTAGAAGGAGCCTGTGGTCTGGACCCAGCAGCATGCGCATAAGGTGGGGCACTATGAGCCCCACAAATCCTATCAGACCGCTGACGCTCACCACCAAGCCTGTGAGCAAGGCCGTGACGATGAGAAGCAGAAATTTGCTTCTTTCCACCTGAACTCCCAACTGCAAAGCCGTCCGCTCCCCCAGGCCCAGAAGGTTCAGGCTGCGGGCCTGACTCCAAAGGATGACCAGAGCCCCCAAGGCCCACGGGCCCACAATACCTGCTTGGGAGTACTTGGCTCCGCTCAGGTCCCCATAAAGCCAAAACATCATGGAGTGAAGCTGTTCGGCCCGGCTCAGGCTCAATACCAGCATTATCAGGGAAGTGAAAAAGGCATTTACTATCACTCCGGTCAGCAGCACCCTGGTCATCTCCAGTCTTCCCATCCCTCCCGCAATGCCCAGCACCAAAGCCATTGTGCCCATGGCTCCCAGGAAGGCCGCCAGAGGTGTGGTCAAGGAAAGAAATCCTGTTGCGAGAGCCATGGAACTAAGGGCTCCGAGGGCAGCACCGCTGGAGATTCCCAGTACAAAAGGTTCAGCCAAAGGGTTGCGAAGCAGGGATTGGAGCACCACTCCGGAAACCGCAAGTCCCATGCCAACGATTCCAGTGAGAAGCACCCTGGGAAGGCGGATCTCCAGAAGTATAGACCTTTCTGTGGAATCCAAAGACCAGCCTGGCAGCCCCACCCCAAGAATCTCCCCCAAGACCCCTTTCCAGGCAAGCGGAGTGGGTCCGGTGCCCAGAGCCAGGATCCCGGCCAGGGCCACCGCCACTGTACCCAAGAGAGTCCAGAATATGATCCCCTTCAAGGTTACCGGGCCTGGCCTCACAAAAGACATCTCTTCTTTGCCCTCGAAGGCTTCAGTTTCTTGAGCCCACCTCAGCCCAAAGCTCCGGGTGGATGATCAAAGCCATTTTTTCCAGACCCTCTATTATCCTCGGAGAGGGCCTGTCTATGAGATCCCCATCCATCACATGGATGCGGCCGTTTTTTACCGCAGGTATGTCTTTCCACCTTTTCCACCTTTTCTTTTCTCCCTCCGCAGCTCTTGTATCGGCCATGGAGGAGATGATTATCACCTGGGGCGCAAGGGTCATTACCCTCTCCCAGCTCAACATGAGATACCCACGACCCAGACTGCTGGCCACATTTTCTCCTCCAGCAAGCCCGATGAGGTGGTCTTGGAGGGTGTCAGAGCCAGCCACTACGAGGGGCTGGGCTCCCACCTGGAGAAGCACCCGGGGTCTTGGCCTGGTTCCAATCCTTTGTCTTACCCCCTCCATCTTCTCCCGCATGCGCGACACCAGATCTGCCGCCTCTTCCCGGCGCCCGAACAACTCTCCCAGGCTCAACAATGTACTGAAAAGACCTTCCAGAGATCTGGGATCCAACACAAATACCGTGAGCCCCAATTCTTCAAGCCTCCTGATCTGCTCCCTGGGGTTTCCATCACGGGTGGCCAATACCAGATCTGGTTTCAAGGCCACTATGGCCTCAAGCTGCAGGTGCACGTAAGAGCCCACTTTGGGCCTGGAGGCTGCTTGGGGTGGGAAATTCGTATGCTCTGTTACACCCACTACCTCCTGATCCAGACCAAGGGCGAAGAGGCACTCGGTAATACTGGGGGCAAGGGCCACGATTCTCCTCGGGAGCATGGATATTTGCACCCTTCGGCCGGCCTCGTCCCTGAGCTCCAAAGAAAAGCCGTATACGGGCTCTGCTGTAGATAAAAAGGTAAAGATTAATCCCAAGATGGCTGCTTTGGCAGAAGACCCCAACAATTTGGCCTCCCAAAACCAACGGCCCCGACCTCAAGGAAGTCGGGGCCGCTTTGCTCAGAAATCTGCCGCCTTCCCCTCGAAAGGTCGCTCAGATGGGTCCGGCTGGGTGTACTGGCTTACGGCGACCTACTCTCCACGCCTTCCCATCCCTCGCAAAGGGACAGTGGCCTTCCGTCCGAGCATATGAGCTTGCGGCCGTGTGGATTTCGTTCCGATCACAGTTGCGGGGCAGCGATGGCCTCTCACCATCTTCCCCATGGGTCCGCCTGGGCGGCCCCCCGGAACCATAGTCCTTCGTATGACAGGATCATGATATGAAGAGCTTATCGCGGTGTCAACGTAACCTTTGACGCCATATGATTTTGTGGATTAGACAAAGTAGGTCAATGAGACATTAGGCTCTCATGAATCGGGCTGTGCCCGGAAAAAGGACACCTTAAGCACCCATGGGAGCCTGAAGTAATGGGTCTTCCAAGTCATCTTTCTTGGCGAACAATTGGCCTCCATTTTTCATGAACACTGAAAACTGGGGGGCTAACCAGGAGATTCTGTGATGAATTGATTTGTGCTGGAATGGAGCCCGATTCTCCCCATCGGGTCCTTCCCAGGTCAAAGCCTGGAAATGGGTAAAGAGAACAAGGGCTGGAAGAGTACCCCCCAAAGCTCACCGATCCTGGGGGATCAATTAGGTCAGGTACGGGCTGACTTTTTTCCCCGAGTGGTTAAGGAACCTGGGAAATGGTATTATCCCAAAAGATTTCCCATGACTATCCACAGGATGCCGAGGTCTGAGAGGCCCACAGTCCTCCGGCAAACTTGGAAAGAACCATAGATCCGGCGGTGATGGGAGGCTTGCCATGGACATTGCCTATGAGCTTATTATCTTGGGTGCCGGTCCTGCCGGGCTCACGGCGGGGATCTTTGCTGCCAGGGCAAGGATCAAGACCCTGATCCTGGGGGCCAGGCCAGGAGGTAAGCCCCTCATGTACGACCAGATCGGGAACTATCCTGGATTTCCGGGTGGGGTGACCGGAGCCCAGTTGATGACCGGCATGCTGCAGCAGGTGAGCGACCTGGATGTTGACCGAGTATGGGAGGATGCCACAGCCTTGGAAATGGGAAGGGATTTTAAAGCAGTTCTGGTTGGGAAACAGAAGCACCTCTCCAGGGCATTGATCGTGGCCACGGGATCCGAGCCCATTCCCTTGGAAGTTCCTGGTGCAGCCGAATATGAAGGCAGAGGCATCTATTACTGTGCCCATTGTGATGCGCCTGTTTTCAGAGCAATGGAGAAGTCCAAGGCTGTTGTGGTGGGAGGGGGGGATTCGGCCCTTTACACGGCCCTCTATTTGACCAAACATGCTAAGGAGATCACAGTGGTGCACAGAGGCTCAAGGCTCAGGGCCAGCAAAGCGGCTCAGGACTCTGCCCTTTCCCACCCGGGCATCCGCCTAGTCCTCAACAGGGAAGTAGTGGAAGTAAAGGGAGACAGCAGGCACATCAATGGGTTGATACTCCGGGATCCAGCAACTGGAGGCACAAGCCTTCTTAGTGCTGACGGGGTCTTTGTAGGGATTGGTCAAAGGCCTAACTCAAAAATAGTGGAAGGCATTCTCCAACTGGATTCAGAGGGATTTATTGTGGTGAATAGCCGGATGCACACATCTGCCCCCGGTGTCTTTGCTGCGGGTGATGTAATCCAGAAATCCCTGAGACAAATAGTGACAGCAGCAAGTGACGGAGCCGTGGCTGCGGATTCTGCCACCAGATTCTTACAAGGGATGATGGTATGACAGGGGTTGCTTTGGATCAGGAAAAGGGCACAGGAATTCAAAAAGGCTACAGAGGTCTCTTACGAGTATACACAGGGGAGGGCAAAGGAAAGACCACGGCTGCTCTGGGTCAGGCCATCAGGGCAGCCTCTCAGGGCAAACGTGTGCTCTTCATACAGTTTATGAAAGGACAGGAAACAGGAGAACTCAAGGCCATACTGAGAAGCGGCCTGCCTATAGACATAGAAAGATTTGGCAGACCCGTTTTCCTTCAAGCACCCCTTCACAGCCCACCCAGTAGAACAGGTGAATCCCTGGACATGCTTCTGGCTCATCAGGGACTGGAGGCCTTGGAAAGAGCCATGAAAAAGGGCCTTTACCAGCTAATTATCCTCGACGAGATAAACATGGCAATGGATTTTGGTCTCTTGGAAGTGCGGGAGGTAATGAGGGTGATCAAAGAGAAACCTGAGGGACTTTGCCTCATCTTGACCGGCCGAAACGCCCCCAAAGAAGTGATGGAGGCCGCCGACTCGGTGACAGTATTGCTGGAGCTCAAGCACCATTATAGATCTGGGGAAAAACCCAAAAAAGGTATTGAATTCTAGCCTGTTGGCCTAGACGCTTCCCCCATCAGAGCAAGAAGAATGCAGAAGGATTGGGCCTTAATCCTTCAAGAAGGCCCCCGCTGTGTGAACTGGTGCTTTGAACGGCAGGCAGGCTGGATCCGCCTGGGAAAAAACCTGGCGGCTCTTGGGGCTGGCAGCAGATCTCTTGACTCGGTTATCTCCAAGCATGCTTTTGGCTTGGGACCACTTCCTAGGGATTCTAAAGTCTGTGAGTGGAGCCATCATGGAAATGTCCCTTGTTTCTTGCTCCACGGAGATCTTTGGAATATTCTTTAGGCAGTTGAAGGCGGAGCTCACAAGTGGTGCGTTCAATGGCTGATGAGAGATTTGAGGCGACAGCTGGGGCGAGAAGAGGGCTGGTTTGGGTGTACACAGGGGCTGGCAAGGGCAAGACCACGGCTGCCCTGGGACAGGTCCTTAGGGCTGCCATGCAGGGCAAAAGAGTCCTTTTCATCCAGTTCATGAAAGGACAGCAGACCGGAGAGCTGAATGCAATCTCCCAGATGGGTCTTCCCATAGAGGTGCAACGGTTCGGCCGGGCGGCCTTCCTGCGAAGAAGCCCTGGTCAATCCACCAGTAAAGCCTGCGAACCTCTGGATATTCTCTTGGCTTACAGGGGGCTTCAGGCCCTGGAAACAGCCATGTTCAGCGGATCCTATGTCCTTATAGCCTTGGACGAGATCAATGTGGCCATGGACTTCGGGCTCTTGAAGACAGAGAGTGTATTGGAGCTGATTCGAAGGAAACCACCATGGGTCGAGTTGATCCTGACGGGTAGGAACGCCCCGGTGGAATTGCTGGAAATGGCCGATGTGGTCACAGAGATGAGGGAGGTGAAACATCACTACCGAAGGGGAGACAGAATGAGAAGGGGGATAGAATTTTGATCTTCTCAACAGCGATTGTGTCTGCGTGATCCGTCAGGAAAGGATTTTGTGAAATGAGAGAGACTGTTTGGTTGGGTAATTTGGGAAGCTGCCCTTACCAACAGGTGAGTCCTCCCGAACCCATGTACAAGGCTTTATCCGAGGTGCTTGGTATCATCAAGGAGGTTATCGAGGAAAAAGGGCTAAGTCCCCTGGGTCATTTCAGAACCCTCGAAAGCGGGGTTTTCGAAGAGCACGTGGTATTCTTAAAAGCGCCTCATTCCAAGAAGCTCTTGTTTAGGATGTGGCCTCTTTTGTTTACTCACCAAAGACGCCTGGAGTATAAGATTTACAGAGACGGCGAGCCTCTGCGCCAGGAGATAATGCCCTACCTTGAAGCATACGCCCAGATCAACCGGGCCGAGTTGATCCCGAAGGCCTGAACTGATCTTGGGTGCTTGGACAATGTACATGAGTTTGATCCCAGGCCTCCAAGATCTTTCCCCATGTGCTGTGTGGGCAAGCTCCGAGAGCTCCTGGGCTTTTGGGGGCCTGGAGAGGAGCAACACCCCTCGCATCTGAACCGACACCTGGAATAAGGTCTCGGGTCGAAGACCATTGTCTCGGTTTCAACCAACTTGGCCTCAACAGTCCCCAGCTCCAAAGCCTTCTCTGCTGGGACTCTGGTACCATTGTTGACAAGGCTTGGCTCAGAGCCAGGTCCCTTTAAAAGGGGGGGTTAGGGCCACTGGTCTTTGATTTGGTGCCCTCAGCTCAACCTTCCCACCGCCGGGCTGGGCCTTCGGCCATAGTCGCGAACAGTCGCAACAATGGCCCTCATGTTCTCCTCTTTAATGTCTGGCCACAGATCACAGCCAGGCCAAACCGCATCAACTCCCCCATCAATGTTTTTCTTGATGCCTGCTATTGCCTGCTCGACAGTGGTTTCCTCCTTGCATGGAAGGGCAAACACATCAAAATTCCCAAAGAGAAGAACATCGTTTCCTAGTTTCTTTCGGGACTCACTTAGGTTGTTCTTGATATCGACACTTATTGCGTCTGCCCCACAATCGTTCATCATCTCGATGATGAGGTCCGTTGCCCCGCATATATGAAGGATCTTGGGCGATTTCCAAGAAGAGAGTATCCTTTGCATCCTAGGCTGGATAATGGCCTTCCATGTCCTAGGACTAAGAAGATCTGTCCCGGTGCCCATCTCCCTTAGAGTGATATAATCAGCTCCTGCGGCCTGCAGGGCCTGCCCAATCTTTATGCACATGTCCGTCAGTTTATCTAAGACTGCCTCCACCTTTTCCTTCTCCTTGAATACGCCTTTGAGAAGGATGTCCAACTCCAATACTTGTCCGGCCTGTGTGAAAGGACCTAGCTGCCAGGCACCCACAGGATACTCTGGGGCCTCTTGCTTCACGATCTTTATGGCCTCAGGGATTACTGTGATCGGCCACTTTTGCGCTATGTCCTCTGGGATTTCTACTTCTTCCATGGTCTTCCAGCGTTTCTCAGGGATAGTTGGGTAGAGTATATCTTCGGAGTCCTCATAGAGGCTAATATTGTTACCCAATGCTTGTGATTCCCAGCACATGTCGAAAGGGACCACCACCGAGTCAAAACCGAACATCTTGCTGGAAAGGATCGCAGATCGGGCCAGCTTCACCGGGTCTCGGTGGATCTGAGGGAAGCGGTAACCCAGTTGTTTGATGGCAGGCATCAGTACCATTCCCATACCACTGAAAAAAGGCATTGTGTCCAGGGGTTCTTTGCGGAAGAGTCTATCCAATCTTTCTCTGGGGGTCATCTCTGGCATACGTCTACTCCTTTCTGTGGCAAAACAGCTGAGTTATATCTAAAAATTACACGTAAGAACCCCCCAAGGGAATCATCCCAGAGACGATTTTTGGGAGAGTCATGGATGATTTTGTGCAAACAAGATCGCCAATCAAAGAGACCTAGAATCTCTGCTTTGGAACAATCTCACTCTAGCAGCACCATTACATACCAAGCAGGCAGTAGTCTTCCATCAGGAGCGAACTCCACCTTGAACCCCAAGGGTTCGAGCGTCTTTGCTATATCCATCCCCAAGGCATCCATAGACGGACGGGCCAGATGGGGAAACCGACAAGGCTCCGGATACGCACAAGATTCGCACTGCACACAAAGGGCCAGCGCGAAGGCAAACCCGGCGCCAAAGGAAAGCATGGCCTCCTTCTCGATGGCCAAGGCCACATCCTGCCCCACCTTCGGATCTGTTGCCTTTATCACCAACGCCTTCCTGTACCTTGCAAAGGCATCCATGAACATCTCGGGGGATAGACCCAGATGGGGTGGGCAGGTCCAGTACCTCCCCCAACGGCTGCAGCCGAAACGGCATTTCAGGAAAGAACGCGGATCGAAAACCACCTGCGCTGTATCAATCAGTTTAGCCTCAGATGCACCCAGCCCTATGGCCTTCCCAACCAAGGATTCGTAATCCCACTTCATTTGCTAGCACCTTTCATTGCGCAGAGAAACTTTCAAATCCTTGTTTGCCATTGTGGACAAACTTTAATGAGAAATGCCTCAATGGAACAGAAGACCCCTGCTTTGAAATGGGGAGGACCCAAGTCAGCACGACATAATGCTTTGTCTCAGGCTCTTTTTTAGCTTCAAGAATTCTTGGCTTTCTGAATCGCGCGGTCTCGGCAGCTCCACCTTGACATGCCCTTTGATGCGTCCTGGGTCCTTCTCAAACAAGAGTATTGAATCTGCCAGGATGATTGATTCCTCTACGTCATGGGTCACAAAAATGATGCTCTGGGAAAGTTCCTGCCAGATCTTCAAGAGGAGTTTGTGCATTTCTTGCCTTGTTTGAACATCAAGTGAAGCAAAAGGCTCATCCATGAGCAAAATCCGTGGTTTCATAATCAGGACTCTAGCAAGGGCCACCCTCTGTTTCATCCCCAAAGAGATCTCTCGAGGTAGGTAATTGCCAAAATTCTCCAGACCAACCAGGGAAAGGAAGTGATTGACCTCGCTCCTTAAGGCCCTGCCATCCTTTCTATTGCGCCTGATTCCAAATGCCACGTTTTCCCACACTGTAAGCCAAGGAAACAGGGCGTCCTCCTGAAAGATGACACATCTGTCAGGACCAGGGCCGCTTAGCGGCTCCCCGCCCATGCGTATTGCCCCCCTGGAAGGCGAATCGAAACCAGCAATGAGCCTCATGAGAGTTGTCTTTCCGCAGCCACTCGGCCCCAAGATGCAGATAAGCTCGCCTTCCAAGCAGCAGAAGCTTATATCCTCCAAAACAGTGGACCTGGTGTTATTTACTACAAACACCTTTCCAACTGCATCGACTTCCAGAAGAGGCATTGGGCAGTCTGGAGATCTCACCTCATTAGCAGAGTTCATCCCGCCACCTTGATCCTTCTGACACTTTTCATACCAAAGCTAAGAGTCTTGACAAGAAGCAAGTCGCTGGCCCTTCCCACCAGGGCGATCATTATCATCCCCACGATTATCACATCTACCTGACCTAGCATCCGCGCGTCCATGATCACCGCCCCCAGTCCATCTGGCACGCCGGTAAGTTCCCCCAACACCAGATAAGCCCAAGCAACACCCAAGCCCAGCCTCAACCCTGCGAGTATGTGGGGCATGGTTGCTGGGATAAGGATTCTAAAGACCAGGCCAAGCCCTTTCACTCCCATCATCCCAGCGGCCTGGATGAACATGGGATTAACCTGAGCAGCGCCCGCTGCAGTATTGAGGTATATTGGGAAAAAGGCTGCCAGGGCTACCAGAAACACGGTTGTCTTGGTACCTATCCCAAACCATATCATGGCAAGAGGAAGCCACGTAATCCCAGGGATAGCCCTCATTCCATTCACCGTGAGACTCAAGGAACTGTGGACCCACCACAAACGACCGGACATGAGCCCCAGAGGAAGCCCCATCAGCACAGCACAGGTGAACCCCAACCCCACCCTGGAGACGCTAGCCAAAGTGTCGCTCAGAAAACGACCCGCGAACCGCGCCGAGCCTGCAGGCTGCAATACGTACGCATCCATGGTCTTCAGGATCTCGGAGGGAGACGGTAGCAGATACGGCGGCACCATCCCGTCATAGGTCACCAGCGTCCAAGCCACCAACAAAAAGCAGGGCATGATGAATGCAATGATATAGTTCGAATAGGGTTTGCCGGGGCCATTGAACACAGACAATTGTCACCTCTACTGTGTAGTGGATTTGATTTGCCGTACAAAGTTTAGGTCGAAGAGTTCCTCATAATTGGGCTGACGATCTATCAGGCCAAGGGTTTTCATCCTCTCCCCCAAGGCCATGGCCCTCTTGATATAGGATTCGTCCATCTTCCATTCCAGCTCCATATTGGAGGAGGCCTGCTCGAGTACTTTGAGTGGGGTCCCAAATTCAGAGGCTTTGAGCAACCACTCTTGGGGATTTTTCTTAAGATATTCAGTGGCCCTTGCATGGGCTGTGATCAACCTCAGGACAAGGTTGGGATTTTTCTCTATTGTCTCTCGACGCACAATCATGCCCGCATTGATAGCCCCGATACTGTCATCATAGTAGGGATAACTCAGGATTCTGCCGTAACCTTCTACAACGGCAATGCTAGGAAAGGGCTCTCCTGACAGGAAGGCGTCGATGCTGCCCCTGGCCAGGGCTGTTCCCATGTCAAAGAAATCAACACGGGTCAATGTTACCTCCTTACTGGGGTTGAGACCCGCACGGGTTAAAGTCTCTCTTAGCAGGACCTCGTGCATGGTGCCAGGCACGTAGCCTATTTTCTTGCCTCGAAGGTCACTGGTCGTCCTTATATCGGCATGTTTCCCCACTACCAAGGCAGAGCACTTGTTACACAGGGACGCCACTACCACTAAAGGCTCGCCACGGGATGCAGCCTGTATGGCATAAGGTATGGTTGTGCCGCACATCTCCAGGCTGCCGGCAGTCAAGGCGATTTTCATATCCGCGGGATTCGTGAAGGGGAAGATCATAACTTTCACCCCTGCGTCCATAAACTTCTCATAGAAAAAGGGCGCAATAGTCTGGGCGGTCTTCCACGTTCCTATCCTGAGTTCATCCCCTAAGGCCGCTGAGATCGCAGCAACCAGAACCCAAACAAAGATGACGGCAATCCAGAAAAACCGCCTTATCAATGAGGTAATTGACCCCATAATCGGTCCTCCTCTTGACTAATCTTAAACACTTGCTGACCAGGCAGAAATGCTCTCATAATCCCCAAATTCACGCGCCGCTTGCACCATGGCCTCTATATGGCCCAGGGGATCCCCGCGATGGATCGAGCAGGTGGCCATAAAGACGTAACCACCCCCAGGGGCAGCATGGCTAATGCATCTTCGGGTCTCCTCCCGAATTCGCTCTTGTGGTCCAGGGTGTAGCACATGGGGTATGTCTATTCCGCCAAGGATCGCACTCCTGTCACCCCACAGGCGTTTTGCCACTCTCAGGTCGCAATTTTCAGCAAACTGAAATCCCACAATGCCGGTTTCAAGCGCGGCATCTACCAAGGGCCGATACCTTTCTAACGTGAAGTTGCCATGGGGATGAAAAACGACCCCCAAGCCGAGTTCGCTTGAGGCCGTGACTATTCTTCTCAGGTTTGGGATTGTGTAAGTCAGGTAAAACTCAGGCCTGATGAAAACCGGGCCGTCTGTTGCAGAGGCCAAGAAGACGAAATCTACACCCACCTTAGAAAGATGTCGCAAATGGCTGATCGCTATCTCAGTGGAGAAGGCTATCAAGTCTGTAGCAAATTTGGGATCTTTGACGAAGTCTCTGGCCAAGTTGTGTGTCCCGCGAAGGAGACAAGCCCTTGTCACAGGACCTTCAAGATTGGCGGCAATGGCGACCTTAGCCCCTATGCGTCGCTTGACAAGTTCATAAGCCTTTAGCACTCCGGGCAGTCTTCCGTCTTTGTCCATCTGTGGGACCTTCGCACGGAGAAGCCTGTTTTTTTGCTCCAAAGGATGTCTTACAACTGTGGGTATGCCTTGGGAAGGAAAGGCGGTTTTGCCTCCAAGTGCATCTGCATCCAGTCCAAGATCATGGATGCTTCCCACGACGCAATCTTGTCCAAACCGACGCCAGCTCATAATCACAGCATGTGCGGATTTTTCGGCATGATAACCTCCGTTGGGGCCACCAGCACAGACCTCCCAAGTGGTAAATCCGGCCACCTCCATCCCCAAAGTCAAGTCCCGCAGGAAAATCGGGACTCGGTCGGGCTGTCTCCCCGCAAGCGCGGTCATAATCCGATCTCTGCTATTCACGCTGACCTGCCTGATATTTGTGGGCTCCCAGGATCCGAGTCTTGGGGTGGCGCAAACTGGCGGGCCTCTTCTTCGGTGTAACCCATGTGGCGGATTGCAACTTGGAATCCTCTTCCGTTGAAGATATATTGCACCAGTTGGGTCAGGTAATCGAAGCAAGAAAAGGGAGGCCCGGTCCCCATGACTCGCATCTCATGCTCTTTGAGCATGGCAACCCCCTCCTTAAATGGAAATCAGATCGGTCATCCTTTCAAGAGGGTGATTATTTGCTCTGTCTTGTAGACCCTCCCTTGGGCCACAAGGACCCCGTTTATTGCGAGAGCAGGGCTTAGGGGCAGACCATATTTCTCACGGACTTCTTCAGATAGGACCCATCTTTTTACCACCTCTGCTTGGACACCGGACGCTGCAACTGCCTCCTTGGCGTTTTCCAAAAGCTCATTGCATTTCTCACATGGTGGTTCAAGGCCTATAATCTCTATCAGGAACATGCCTGCCCTCCTTTGGTGACGCCTTCTTTTTCACAGAAGGAAAAAGGCTTGGCAAAGGGCCCTATGCAATAGTCTCCCGTAGGAGATATGGCGGTTGCGGATACGCAGGGCTGAAACACTGAAGTTCCAGGATCTCGGCGATGAGGCCGGCCCTTTCTGTCTCCGCATGCAGCCTCTCCCTTACTAGCCCTTCTAAGTCTTCTGGGGGCATCCTTACCCTCGCATTGATGATAAGGCTTCCCGTAGGTACCTCTCCTAGAACTTCCCCTCCCAGGGAAACCGCCGCTGCCAGATGTGTTATGTTGGCCCATATGGCCTTACCCGAACTCGTTAGGACAAACTTCAGATGCCCAATTTCTGCGTTTCTTCTCTTGAATTCCTCTTTCAGACCCTCGGCCAATGACCGCAGGAAACAGGTGGGGTCAAACGACCTATCTGAAGCGAGTTTGACCGCTGCATTTAGCCAGCCAAGGACAGCCTCGGCAGTGGCGTAACGGTCGTAGTCGAGCTCTCGAAGGACCTTGTTGGCCCCTGGGATGCCTGAAAGAAGGAGGTCCAACCACTCATCTACCCCATCGCCTTGTTTGGCAGAGATGGCCACTGATCTTGTATGTGCGAACCTTTCCTGAATGGCATCTTTGAGCCTCGTGGCCTCTCGCTCCGCAATAAGGTCCACCTTGTTGAGCACGATGACATCTGCCTCCTCCAGCTGTTTGCGAAACAGGTAGGCCACCTCTTCAGGAAATAGGCTATCCGTTTCTCCCAGCAGCAACTCCCTGAGCCTTTCAGGGTCAACCATGATGGAGAAGGGGGCGAACTTGAAGGTGTCTCTGTAATGGATCTTGATGGGATTGGCCACAGCGGCCACAAAATCGGTGCAACTGCCCACCGGCTCGCCCATGATCACGTCAGGATCGTGGGCCAATACCTTCTCCACGCCTTCTATGAGTTCGTCGAACTTGCAACAAAAGCAACCCTTCACCACCTCCTCCACAGGCACTCCCATACCTCTGAGCATCTCCGTGACGATGGCCGTGTCCACGAGGTTCTCGGTCTGGTCATTGGTGATTATCCCCACGCGATGGCCTCTTTGGATGAGGCGCTTGGCAAGGCCTGCCAGGGCCGTGGTCTTCCCAGAGCCCAGGAAGCCTCCGGCGAATATGAGCTTCACGGGTTTTGTGGATGTGATCTTCTTGGGAGATTCCATCTCAGGACCTCCTGGGATCAGTTTCCTGGGTCTTGGCCTTGATCCAAAACACGCTCCTTGCGTCTTGGAAGAATCGCCCCATCCACTTGGCCTGGAGTCTCAGGGTCTGGAGCCAGTAGGCCAGGCACTGCCTGCCATCCTGTGTGAGATAGTATCTCCTCCTGGCAGGGCCGGGGTCTCTAGTGTCCCACTGTGTTCGCAAGATCCCCCGATTCTCCATGCTCTTCAAGTGGCGATAGATCCCGGCTATGTTCAAAGAGAGGTCCAGATCCTGGAAACGAGTCTGGAGGATCTTGTTGATCTCGTATCCGTATACACCCTCCTGCTTGTAGACTGTCAGGAGTATCCATGGTGCCACATTGCGCCTCATGGCCTTGCCTGAGCAGGGACAGTCCTGGAAGCGTATGCCCATATGTGCTCCTCTACATCGTCTCATATTCTACAAGGTAGAATAGAACCGCCCAAAACTTAGCGCCATCGTCCAAAGGACGATTTCTCAAAAACAAACAGATGATTTTTTCACCAAGGGGCCATCCCAGCGTACCACGCCCCCTGTAATTGGCGTGGCCGCAAGGGGGAAGACAACTTCCATAGAACCAAGTTCTGCATCAGGTAGTTTCCTGCATGGGATCCCAGACGGATTCCTTGGACAAAGCGGGGAATCGATCTGTCAGGGCTTCCAGTTGTGGCATCACATCCGGCGGGGCGATGAAGACCAATCGATTGAGAAGATAAAGGCGCTCGGGCGGCAGCTGACGCTCCTGGATCTCCCACTTGCCCATCACAAGGCTGAAGAGATAAGTCCCTTGCCCCTGTGCCAGGAAACCCTTGGCCCTGACCACGGTCTTGGGCAGGTGGAGGGCCACTTCCCGGAAGGCTTCCAGGCTTTGGCCTTCCCATTTGTAGATTGCGGACACCAACAGGTCAGGGGGGGTCACTTCCCTGTTGGGGTCAGCCAGGAGTTCATCTATGGCCAGCTCCAATTCCTGGGCGGAGAGCATAACCCCTTTGGTGCCATCATCTGGGATGGGAGCCTGAGCTCTGGTGGATAGCCCCCCAAAGAATATCTCCAGGGGGATGTCAGCATAGGTTGTCTCGAAGAACCTGGGACTGGGGTTGTGTCTGGAGATGAGTTCCTTGATGCGATCAACCTGCCCAGGCGAGGCGAGATCAATCTTATTTATTATGAACGCGGTAGATGAAGCTATCTGTTTTTCCACCGAGGAAAAGGTCTCGTAGGCCTCTTGGAAATTGGCCGCATCCACGATACAGAACTGCTCCAACAGGTGAAAACGGTCCTGGAAGAAGGGGAGCTTGAGGTCTCGCTTCAGATCAGTTGGATTGGCCACACCAGTGGACTCGATGAGAAGCACGTCCGGTTGGATCTTCTGAGCGATCTCGTGCATCCCCTTGATGAAGTCCGTCTTCACGCAAACACAGAATATGGACCCCTTGCTGATCTCTAGAATGTCCAGGTCCTCACCTTCTATGAGGGTGCCGTCGATGCCCACCTCACCGAATTCGTTCATCAGGATCATCAGCTTGCGGTCTCTGGGAAAGGACGCTATGACGCGATTGAGAAAGGTGGTCTTACCGCTTCCCAAAAAGCCTGTAATTAGGAAAACATCTGTATTTTGACCCATGACAGCACTCCGCCTAACCTGGCACCATGCCCTTGGCCTTGAGCATTTCGAAGATCTGTTCCGGTGAGAGGACTCTGGCCGTACAAACAACCTCACCGTCTATAACAAGACCCGGAGTAGCAAAAACGCCCATCTTCAGGAAGTATTGAGGCTCTTTGATCTTTTCCACCTGAACCAAGTCCTTGGAACCCGCCATTTCCAAGGCCTTGATCACATTTTGATATAAGACCTCACAATTCCTGCAACCTGGGCCAAGGACCTGGATCTTCATCCTTTTCCTCCCATCTATCCCTGATTTTCCTGGGTCAGCATTCAAAGATCCCCATCTAGGCCCACAGCCTTTTTCCCCCGCTCCATACGAAGCAAGTGGCGGCAGAACTTGCAAAGAACCAGTTCCCCTTGCTTTGCGAACTCCTCCCACGCCTGGGTGTATTCATCAGAAGCAGGATCCAATTCAGAGGGTTGCTCCAGTCTGTAAATTCGATCCGTCTTGCCGCAGTAAGGGCAGGTGACTCCGAAAAAAGCTGTTTCATGTCTTGGAAGGCCCATCTCCATTACCAGTAGTCTGAGACGTTCTATGCGTTCCCAAAGATCCATGAGCAGGCCCTCAGCAGCACTTGTAAAGCCGCAGCAATCTCTCGTCCATAACGAAATAGAATTTCATGAAAGATGAGCCGTCTATCCTGGTCCTAACTCCGTGCACCGTGTTGGCCAATTCGATGGTGCTGCGCAGATGGGTGATCATTATGAGCTGCCTTTTCTGAGCCAGCATTTTTAGGAGCGTTTGCATGGATTTGTGGTTTGTGTAGTCAAGGGAAGGCTCCACCTCGTCCAGGAGGTAAAGGGGAGCTTCCAGTTGCTCGAAAAGTGCGAGCTTCAAGGCCAGGCTGGTGACAGCCTTTTGCCCGCCGGAGAGCTGATGAGCCTTCCGGGCCGACTCTTTCCTAAGGGACAGCTCGATCTCCAAAGCTGGCTTGCCGTTCTCTTCATGGATGAGGATCTCAGCCTCTGCCTCTGGAAGGAGAAAAGAAAGATAATCCTGGAAAAGTGGGCTGACCTGATTTTCAACACATCGGATCGTGTCTTCCAACTTGGGAAAGCCAAGAAGCTCGTGGATCCAAGAAAACCGTTGGGGCTGCTCCAAGTAGATCATATCGTTGATCTGTTCTTGCCGCACAATGGTCTTCAAGGAGTTTCCCAGGCCCAAACGAACCGATTCTTTCTCGTATTCAGGCCGCTCGGCATCTTCTTTGTTTATCCAGTAATGCTCCGATCCATCCTTGCTTCTTTCCCTGGCCAGGACAGTAGCAGAAGATGTTTTTTCAGTTCCCGATTTGAATTTAAGCTCCACCTTGAGCCTTGATGCCGGTGGGTAGCTCCTGCTACCTGAGAAGAATAGATCTTCTTCTTTTTGGCACCTCAATTTGCTCAGATCATCCTCTCCCATGGCCCAAACAATGGCATCCAGGATATTGGATTTCCCCACCCCATTGTTCCCAATGATCACCCCAATGCCGGGTTCGAAACCCATGCTTGTGGGCTCAGAGAAAGACTTGAAACCTTCTACCCTTAATCCTTCCAAGTACATCTGGGAGCCTCACGAAATATCCCTGTTTTTCTTTTCATGACGGGCCAGTATTTCCTTGATTAACTCCTCCTGGCCTGGAATGATGGCCTCGAAAACCAACTCTTGGTCCAAGGCCAAACTGGGCAAAGATCTAGCTTTCAACTCCCTGGAGCGCTGAAAACCCTCCAGAGTCCGCATGTCCCACTGCCGGACTTCTATGATTTCCTGTATTTCCCTCGGTAAGGACCTTACCGACTCCGCCATGTACACACACGCAATTCATTGACGGAAATCGGTAAGAAGCACATCCACTAAGACTTTTCTATCCATGGGCAACCAACTACCTCTTGTGCAGGCCTGCGGCCTCAATCATTGAGGAGCCTATCCAGATACTTCCTCAATTCTTCTATGCTAGGTATGTATTCGAACGCGAGCATTCCGTTGATGAAGATGGACGGCACTCTAGCCGGACGACCGAGTTCTTTGGAGAGCTCCATACATCTTGTAGCTCCACTCAACTCCTTGGTAATAACCTTCTCCCAGCGGAGGGCTTGACCATAATCAGGCGCCACAGACTCGACCACCCGGGTCATGTATGCGCAAGGGATTCAGTGTTCCCCCTCGTGTAATATCTCAAGGTGAACTTGTCTCATTTCCGGTCTCCCTGACCCCATGCTAGGGCAAGCCTCTCAAGGGCCTCTTCGATGGCTTCCTCCAGTTCGTCTCTTGTGGGAATCATGTCAAAGACCAATTCCCCTTGGATGAACAGGGAGGGAACCGGCGCCAGCCGCATATGCTTGAGCACCCCTTCATCCCCATAGAGGGACTTGGAGAGCTCTAGGAAACGTTTCCCCCCCTCCCTGGTCATGAAGTGAACTCTCCTGTAGTCTATTTTTTCCCCATACTGCGGCAATACTTCTCTAACAGCCTCGTCCATGTAATAACAGGGCAAGCAATAGTCTGCCTTGTACATGACCTCTATGAGGAGTTTTTCTCCCTCTGGAAGAGCCCAAAAGGCTTCTCCTGTTGCAGGCATCCTGGATTCCTCCCCTTCAGATGAGAGGATTTTCCCAGCATGGAGGCCGGGATGGGGCCATATATCTCATAGACCCCATCCCGACATTCTTCCCAGAGACCCCGGGATTCACACGATGCTGGAGTCTGATCTTGTGAACCGGCCGGCACCTGCTCTTTGCAGGTTTTCCTGAATCTTGTCAAATTCGAACCCCTTTTCCCTCAGGGACAAGATCTTGTCCCTCATGGTGGGTGTTGGGGCCCTCTTGGCCATCTCATCGATGAGCTCCTCGTATTGGGGAATGATGCTCTCGAAGACGAGATCCCGCTCAATGCAGATGGTGGGAAGCACCCTTCCTTTCAACTCCAGGAATTTCCCGATCCCGTCCTTGTTCTTGATGGACCATTCCCTGTACTCGATCATGTCCTGGACTTCAGTGGGCATGGCGGCGATGGATTCCATCATGTAACCGCAAGCTGCGCACTGCACGCTGTCCAAGGTGAGCACATCGATATGGATCTTTTCCTCAGACATTTGCACCCTCCTTGTCAGACGTGTTCACCAGGACTCTGGGTACTTGGTGTAATACTGGTAATACCAATCTCTCGCCTCATAAGCCTGATCCATATGTTCCACCGGAACATCGTAGGGCATGTCTCACCCAGGGGCAAAAGTGAACCCGGTGTTGCCACCGGCAGCCAGGCTCACTATGGCATCCTCCCTAGGTGAAAGAAGTCCCAAGCTTAGGGCCAGGGTAAGTTTAAGATTCCCGCCGAACCCCACCTTGTACTTCATGGCCATGTCCCTTACGAACAACATGTTAAGCTGTTCGTCAATGGCAAAGCCGTGAGTTCCCACCTTGCAGACCTCCTCTAGGACCTTGGTGCAGTCTCCGCAGATGAAGAAAGAGGAAGTCTTTCCAGCCTCATGAATGGCCTTTATGGCAGGCTGGGAATTAGGGGTCACGTACTCCCTGAAGGTCTCTGGTTTTATCTGGGAAGCCACCGGATCCACCACACAGATGATGTCGCATCCCATCTCGGCGTAGAACCTAGCAGAGCAGGCCCCAACCTCTCCGGCAAACTTGATCACCTCGTGGGCAAAATCCTTTTTCTTGTAAACATCCGTAAATATCCTGACACCTGCCAGGTGGGAAGCCAGGGTCAGGGGACCGCACAGCAATCCCATCATCACGCAATCCAGCTCGTCCAACTGCGGCTTGGCGATCCTGGCTGCCTCAAAAATGACCGGCCATCTACCTGATTCCTTGGTGGGGAGCTTCAGCCCGGCCTCTGAGGGTGTCTTGTCCGAGCATGGATGAGTCACCACCGAAGGCACATTGTCCCCCCACCACTTGAGCTCGCAGCCCACTGCATTGGCTTCCACTGAGAGGTCGAAAAGCAACGGGATCCCGTCGGCATGGTAACGCTTGGCCGCATTGACTACCCCTTTGGCCAGCAGCTGAGGATCCTTCAAAAACTTGTCAGCGGGCTCGTTGATCAGAAAGGCACTGTGGACCCCCGAATAGGGGACCCAGGGGGGAATGTCGGTCCTTTTTCCCCTATAAGCATCTATCAACCTCTGTTTGGCCATGTGATACCTCCTTGTTTACACGTAAGGCCTTAATCAACATGAGCCATCCCATCTCTGTGATCCGTAAGAATACACCACCTCCTTTCTTTCAAATGCCTAACCATCCGTGTGCACTTGATTCGCGAGAGTCTAGGCTAGGCCTGTGCTCACTGCGCCTTGATTCCTAGGCGCAGAGACATTCTTTGAGCCGTTCAATGATTTTGGTCTGCTCCACTCTCCATCCCACGAAGGCCAGTCGGGTCTGGCCAGATCCTTGCAGGCTTACCCATTCGGTCTTACCTCCCACATGATTGATGAAGCAAAGCCCATTTTCCAAAAGAGCAAAGCCTTTCACCCGGTAGAGCTCATAGGGAAGCTGGCTCAGAAATTTCCTGAAGCACTCCTCTCGCAGGGGGACATCTCCTTGGAAGGCAAAGCTCACAAAGCCCATGCCGTGAGCATCTTCATGGCTTTCGTGCTCATGGAGCCCCTGCAGCCTAGATTCCAACAGATGATCCTCAGATACGCTCCAGAGAACTTGAGGATCAACTTTGCAATGGTGTGTGGGAACCACTGCTGTGCCAGGATTGTTTTCTTGGATTTCACGCAAGAAAACGGGTATTTTCTCAGGCGACAAAAGATCCACCTTGTTTAGGAGCACCAGATCAGCCGCGCGTATTTGGTTGAAAAAAAGCGGACCTAGATGCTCCCGATTTTCCCAAAAGTCTGCATCCACAACGGTAATGACTTTCTGCACAAACAGGGATCCAGATGGTTCTTCGTTTTTCAGCACGTCCAGGATTTCCACAGGATCTGCCACTCCCGTGGCTTCTATGAGTAAACGCCTGGGGTCGAAAGTCTTGATTATTTCTCTGAGGCTCCTCAAGAGATCTCCCTGGATAGTGCAGCATATGCATCCGTTGGTAAGCTCCACCACGGGTGTGCCACCATTTTTGAGCAGCTCTCCGTCAATACCTATCTGTCCGAACTCGTTTACCAAGACAGCTGTGGAAGAAAGGTCCCCTGGCCAGCTTAGAATGTGGCGAAGGAGCGTGGTTTTTCCTGCTCCCAAAAACCCACCTATGAGGGTCACTGCGCATGGAGCCGAATTCTTCCCAGACATCACAGATCTTTTCACTCCACCAGAATGATTCCGTAATAATGGAAAAGGTCGCGCCTTTTTTGGGCCAGCCTGGGTCTGATGCCCAAGTTCTGCAAGGTGCCCAACAGGTCTATGGAGAAAGACTCCACTGAGGGCCTTTTCTCCTGGGGGAAACGGCAATCACCCGGGTATGCGCATTCTTTACACAGCCCGCAGGTTTCCCCCACCAACCCAAAAGCCTTGTAGTAGCCTTCCAAGAAAAGGGATCTCTCCAGGCTCACCGTGCCCTTCCAGCATCGCACTTGCTTGGCACGCTTGCGGGCATTGTCCAAATAGAAATCCGGACAATCCTGAGTTCCCACAAGCAGAAGGGCTTCCCGGAATTCCCCCAATATGGACCTTGCAGTTTCAACCCCGGGTGTGGCAGGCGGACAACACCAGTTGGTGTTGTACTTCTTACATCCATAACGGCATTTCAGATGTACCCACTGGCTTACCAGGATCTTTTCAGCCGGAAACGGAACCAGCAGCTCCAGACCGTAGCGTCTGGCGTTCTGGGTCAGACATCTCAATAGCTTCCTAGGAATTCCCTTGTGCTCCAAAGGGATGACTTTTCCATTTCTCATGGCTCAGCTTGGGTCCTTTCCAAGGCTGAGTGCCTTCAGCCTCTTTGACCGGCCAGATCAAACAGAATTCTCACATCCCGAGCAACCGCCATGTCCATGGCCACCTCTGCTGCTTTTATCACAGCCAAAGGTACGGGGCAGGAAGCATGGCAACCAGCACTTTCAGCTGCCCGGTAGACCGGGTTGCTGGTGATAGGGGCAAAGAGCCCTTTCATGGCTATGGTAGTGAGCCGTTGTCCCATACTTTTTATGTGCTTGCACTCAGATCTAATCTCCAACCCAACGGACCACCTACCTTCTCTCCTGGCGCAAACATCACACAAGAAACCGCAGACACCAGGCTCCACGGTTACCCTAATAGGATCTCCCATCTCACAAAGGCCCTTGAGAGAAGCCTCTCCTCCCTGCGTGTTTCTTACTTCTGATGCAGTATCTCTGGCCTTACTATCCCCTCCAGATGGGGATACTTGTCTTTCATGTGAGGGATCTGCATACACTCCATGAACTGTTGTTGGAAGTCTTTCTCCACGGTGAGTTCTATGTATTCCACGTTTCTGGCTACCCAGTTGGCCTCAACCCTCTTCTCCCTGTTGAGAAGACACGCCCTGGCTCCGTCCCCTGCGGCGTTGCCTACAGAGATTATCCTGTCAATCTCGCAATCCGGGAAAAGCCCCATTACCAAGGCCTTGGTTCTGTCCACGTGGGTCCCAAAAGCACCGGCGATCTTCACCGAATCCACATGTTCCACTCCCATTCGCCTCATCATAAGTTTGCATCCAGCATGAAGAGCCCCTTTGGCCAGCTGGATTTGGCGCACATCCCTTTGAGTAATGACTATGTCCTTACCTATACTTGTCTCTTCAGCCCAGGCCAGAACGAACTCGGGCTGATTGTTCTCGGGATTTCTCCTGAAACGAGGGGATTTCTGCTCCTTGTTGAAGACGCCGCTCTTGGTGATTACCCCGGCCGCATACAACTCCGCCAAAACATCCAAAATGCCCGAGCCGCAGATCCCTTTGGCCTTCATCTCTTTGGGCTCTGAGTAACTTCTCCAAGCGTCCCGGCCTATGACCTTGTAGTCCACTTCATGAGTGTCTGGGTCTATTTTGATGCGTTCAATGGCCCCAGGGGCCGCACGCATGCCAAACAGTATCTGCGCCCCTTCCAAAGCCGGGCCTGTGGCGCAAGAAGAAGAGATCATCTTGTGTTTATTGCCCAGCACCAGTTCTCCATTGGTGCCTATGTCTATTATCAGAGCCATTTCATCCTTCTTGTACGGCTCTTCTGCCACCAGCACCCCCACGTTGTCTGCTCCTACAAATCCCGCCTCATTGGGAAGCACATGCACATAAGCCGAGGGGTTCACCTTGAGGCCCAGATCCCTGGCCTTGATATCCAGGCTATGGTGGATAACAGGAGGAAATGGTGCCAGTCCCACGAACTGGGGATCCAGCTGGAGAAGAATGTGGTGCATGGCGGTGTTTCCCACTATGGTCACATCCTCCACATCTTCCCTAGAGAGCCTCAGGTAAGTCCTGCCTTCCTCAGGGACCTCCACCCACTCCTCCTGGGCATCGGCCCCCTTGCCTTTCTTGAGTTTCTTCTTAGGGGGGTGAGTGCCCTGCACGGCCTGATCAATGACCCAGTTGAGCCCTTCCACAATATCCTCACTCATGCGTTTGAGGCCATCTTCGGTGGTCATGTGGAAGGTTATCCGAGACATCACGTCTTCCCCGTACTTGCACTGGGGGTTCATGAGGGAAACCGTGTCCAGCACCTCCATGGTGTCCAGATTGCAGAAATAGCCGGCCACGGTTGTGGTGCCGATGTCTATGGCGATACCATAATGGGCCTCGCACCTGCCAGGCCTGACGCGTATTATCTCCTTGTCCATCCATATGCTCACCGTGACCTTCCACTCACCCTGCCTCAGAGCCCCCGGGAGCTGCCTCAATGTCAGAAAGTCGATCCCCAGATTGGTCAAGCCGTACAACCTCTCCAGCTCTCTGCAAACTCTCTCGAAATCCGCTGTTGGCTCCTCGAAAGTAGGAGGCTCCACCTCCACGTAGTAGGTCTTCACGGCCGGATTATGTTGTATTTCAATGGCCCTGGCAGCCTTGCTGACCACTTGTTTGCCTGCCCGGGACTCCTCTGGCACAAACACCAGAAGGTCCCCTTGCACCTTGGCGCAACAGGCCAGCCTGTAGCCAGCCCCCTTTTCCTCTGCGTTTATGAACTTCTCTTCTTCCTCCTGCCAAGGGCTTGCGTTATCCATGCTGGAATGAATGCCAAATTTCTGGAAAAAACCTTCCTCAATGCGGACCTTGCACTTCCCGCACACCTTCTTTTCCCCGCAAAGGGTCTCTATGTCTACCCCAAGGACTCTCGAGGCCTCTATGAGGGTTGAATCCTTCTTAACAGGGCCTCTTCGTCCTGAAGGCTGAAATATGACCATGGCCTTGGCTTCGTCCATCCCCACCTCCCCTTGAACCCAGGATTACATTGGCCGCTTCTTCAAGATCCAGCCCCTGGCAGATCTTGCTCTGCAGTCTGAGGGTGGCTTGAGCTCTAATGCATTGGCAAGAGCACCTCTGTTAAAAGCCTTATCTACACCTGACCTGCTGCCCTCATCTCTCTGAGCCTTCCTATCATCTTTATGGCTTCCTCCACGGCATTTCCTGCAGATTCGGCGTATCCGTCGGCTCCAAAGAGCTTGGCCACATCCTTGGTCACTGGAGCCCCGCCCAACATGATGGCCACGTTGGGGTTTTTTTCTTTGATCATCTGAATGACCTTGCGCATCCCCAACATGGTGGTGGTCATCATGGCGGACATGGCCACGATTTCCGCATCTGTTCTGAGCTGCTCTTTGACAAAGTTCTCCAGGGGCACGTCCCTGCCTAAGTCGTGCACTGTGAATCCAGCCACGTCGAACATCATCTTGACCAGGTTCTTCCCTATGTCGTGCACGTCCCCCTGAACCGAGCCTATTACCACTTGAGCCTTGGACTCGCCCTCTTTCTTGGGTACATGCGGCCTGAGAATTCCCAGACCAGCATACAGAGCATCCGCGCACATTAAGACCTCGGGCACAAAGTACTCATTGCGTTCATAAAGCCCACCCACTATTTCCATACCGTGGGCCAGTCCGTCCATGATGGCTTCCAAGGGGTCGTAGCCGTTGTCCACCACTGCTTGGGCCGCTTCTTTGACCTGATCCTCGTTGTAATTCACAACCCCATCGCTCAATGCCTTGAGCAGCTCTTCCTTGTTTGCCATGTTTCCTCCCCTCCTTAGTCTGGTTTGTAAGACTTCTTCTCTCTTGCAGATGGCCGCGGCCCTAGGAGTCCTTTACCAGTTGCGAAACATAGGTCTGTGTGCTCAGCTCAGACGGCCTACAGCAGGACTCGGCCTTGCTCCGCCATATTCCCTGGTGGTTTTCACTATGGCCAGCATGTTTTCCTCTTTTATGTCCGGCCAAAGGTCGCATCCCGGCATAACCGCATCCACCCCAGAGTCTATATTGACTTTTATGGCAGCCACCGCCTCTTGTACGGTGGTCTCAGCCTTGCAAGGCAGGGCGAAGACGTCGAAGTTGCCGAACAACAAGACATGGTTGCCGAGCTTCTTCCGCGTCTCCACCAGGTTATTTTTTATGTCCACACTGATGGCATCGGCTCCGCACTCGTTCATCATCTCCACCAGGGGATCCGTCTGCCCGCAGATGTGAAGAATTTTGGGTGATTTCCAGGCAGCCAATATCCTGGTCAATCGAGGCTTTATCATCTCACGAAAGGTCTTAGGACTAAGTAGATCAGCGGCTACTCCGGGCTCCCTCAGCGTGATATAGTCCGCACCTGCAGCCTGAAGGGCCTGCCCGATCTTGATGATCATTTCTGTGAGCTTGTCCAGGAGTTGCTCCACCTTGTCTCTTTGCTTGAACACGGCCTTCAGAATCATGTCCAGCTCCAGGATCTGCCCTGCCTGGGTGAAAGGTCCCAACTGCCACGCCCCTACCGGGTATTCAGGGGCTTGCTCCTTGATGATCTTTATGGCCTGGGGAATCAGGGGCATCCTGCCCAGTTCCATGATGTTCTCTGGGATTTCCACCTCATCCATGCTTTTCCATCTCTTCTCGGGTATTGTGGGATAAAGAATGTCCTCCGAATCCTCATAAAGGCTTATCTTGTTTCCCATGGCTTCAGACTCCCAGCACATGTCATAGGGCACCACAATGGAGTCGAATCCCATGAGCTTGCTGGACCAGATGGCTGACTGAGCCAGGCGGTTGGCATCGGTGTGGACTTGGGCGAAATGGTATCCCAGCTTCTTTATGGCAGGCATCACCACCATCCCCATTCCACTGAAAAAGGGCATGGTGTCCAGAGGTTCCCTCTTGAAAAGCCTCATGATTCTCTCTTTGGGGGTGAACTGGGTCATCAAAGGACTCCTTTCTGTTGGGAGTTTCAGGTTTTGAACCCTTGTACCAAGAGCCGATCCCTGGTCTGCAACTGCTGTGCAAAGCCCAAAGCCTTCCAAAACAGCAAATTGGCTGGCTGCAAAGTTCTGATCCAGCTCAAGAAGATCCTTTTCCCAGCCTTGCTGTTCTCGTCCTTTTCAAAACTCACAGGGCCACAGTGGCCACGTAATAGCATCTAAGGCATCTTTCGGCCTCGGCCACGGCCTCCTGGACCCCCAAAACAGACTCTACCTCAACCCAAGAGCTGCGGCGCACCTCTGGAGGGAGTTTGGACGGCTCTCTGCGCTGCTGCTGTTCAACCCTTGGAATCACCTCTTGGGGGTCATAAACCCCTATGGTCTTGAAAAGCCTTTCAAAACCGGCATCTTCTGATTGCTGCAATGCCTGGCTGTTTAACATTCGGTCAATGCTCAGGGCCGCTTGCCTGCCCCCAGCACAAGCCGCCACAAGGGTATCTGGCCCTGTCTGACAGTCCCCTGCGGCAAAAACCTTGGGACGGCCTGTGCGATATGTTGATTCATCCACTCTCACGGTTTGCTGTGGTGTGAAAAGTTCCTCGAGTCCTGCCAGGGCCGATGAATCCACAACCTGTCCCACTGCAAAAACCGCTATGTCGCACTCGATTACAAACTCCGATCCCGGGATGGGAATTGGGCGTGCTCTTCCCCTTTCGTCAGGCTCTCCCAATTTCATCTCAATGCACTTGAGTCCCACAACTCTGCCATTCTTGGCCAAGATCTTCACAGGCGAACTCAGGTATTTGAAGACCACCCCCTCCTGCTCTGCATCGTGGAGTTCCTCCGGGTCTGCGGGCATTTCCTTGGGAGTTCTCCTATACACCACGCAAACATGTTCTTTACCGGCTCTCAAACTGGAGCGCGCGCAGTCAATGGCAACATTGCCTCCTCCGATGACCGCTACGTTGTTGCCCTCCGGGTACGGATCCTTCCCTTGGTTGATCTCACGGAGGTAATCCAGTCCTTGGAATACTCCTCTGTACCCCTCGGTCTCTCCATGGATTTTCATGGGGATGCTCTTGTGGGCTCCTATGGCCAGAAAAACAGCATCGAATTCCTGCTCAAGCTGCCATAGGGTGATATCCTCTCCAATGCTTCTGTTGTATTGGAATTGAACCCCCAGTTTTTCAAGGCCCTCCAGTTCCTGGGGAAGGATTTGGCGAGGAAGCCTGTACGGAGGGATGCCTATGACCCCCATGCCTCCCGGTTCAGCCAGCCTTTCAAAAACCGTAACTCGATGCCCTTTCCTGGCCAGCTGATAAGCGCAGGCAATGCCTGCAGGGCCGGCGCCCACCACGGCCACCTTCCCTGTCTTGGGGGAGGGCACTATTTCCCATTCAATTCTGCTCCCAAGCTCCAGGGCCTGGTCAGCCACAAAACGTTTCAAAGCTTTTATGGCAATAGGTTTGTCCACATTGGCCCTTCTGCAGTGGCTTTCACAGGGTCGAAAACAGACCCTTCCCAGAACGCCCGGCAAGGGCAGCCTTTCTGCAATCACGCCCAGGGATTCGGCAAACTTGGCCTCCTTTATCTTTTCCACGTACCTGGGCACGTCCAGATGGATAGGGCAGGCTTGCATGCAAGGGGCCGTGAGCCGGGAACAGTAATTTGCTTGACTTACTTTTTTTTCACCCCTTAGAACCTTCAAAAAATCCTCTCTAAAAAACCTGAGGGCATGCAATAGAGGGATCGGGCCTGTCTTGCCTATGCTGCATTTGCCCGCCTCGCGGATAGCCTCTGCTGCTGATTCCAAGAACTCCAGGTCTTCTTCGCTGGCATCCCCGTTGAGTAGGTCCTGGAAAACATCCAAGAGTTCGTTGTATCCCGTGCTACAGTAATTGCACTTGTCACACTTCTTGGATTCCTCCCTCACAGCCTCCAGATGAGCCCGACATAGATCAACAATGTCTACCCCTTCAGATCTGATCACCAAGCCTTTCCATCCGGCCAGGGCCTTGATTTCCTGTGTCTCGGAAAAAGATTGGGCAAACTCGAGTCCTACGGCCGGTTCGTACTCTTGCGGCCCCTTACCTCGGTTGTCCACCACAGATCCGGCCCAAGAACTGAAAAGCACTGCTGAGGAGCTCATATCTAACGCTCCACCTTCTTGAGCTCAGCAGCCTTGTCCCAGCGAACCCTTAGCTGTTCTGCGAAATCCGGCCAGAGTTTGAAGAGGGGATGTGTAGGCTCCTTGGGCAGCTCCTTGGTCTCATCAAAGACCGCAGAGGCCAGGAAGGCATCAGCCGCTGCGACAGCCGGAATCACACGGGGGGCTCCGGCCATGGGCCCCGTGAAAACCAGATCGTGGAAGAAAAAAGCGGCCAGTATCTGATCACAGGGTCGTAGATGCTAGTTGAAGAATTTTCATTCAAGGGTTTGTTTTTCTGGCATTTTATGGGTT